>CANHCV010000003.1 GCA_947459245.1 Bacteroidota bacterium | reverse complement strand
TGATAGCGGTGGGTACCCTTTGGGTGCATGCTGATTGGAGGTCACAGTAAGTTGCCCTCGATAAAAATCTCACTTTGTTCGATTCACTCGGGCAACGGAAAAAAGGCGGTCCTCGAGTGTCCTTCTCGATAGAAATCTCACTTCGTTCGATTCACTCGAGGAACCGTTGAGAGAGAGGGGTCCTCGAGTGTTCCCGACGAAGGTCGGGAAATTATCGAGAGGACGCCGATTAATCTTTGAGGCAGCGGATGGAAAAACCGAAGTTTTTATCGTTGTTGACACGTAGGACAAGTGGACCACTATAATTCAAATCGTGAACAATTGCTCCGGAAGAGGAAGACTCGGAAAACGACCAGAAGTAGAAGTCATGGCCTATGCCGTTGAATACCCCATTAGTAGAGCGATATCCCCCCGGCAGCGCTGAAAACCCACTGCTATTCGTTGCTCCAATGTTTGGTGCTGTCCACAAACCACTTGTTGATTTCATTTTCCCTCCAACATCCGTTCCACTCCAACCAAGTGTTCCGCAATTCACTGTGGCGTCTATGAACGTAGTGAGCGTGCAAGATTCCCCATCACTCGGCACGTGCCAGCCCGTCGGACAAATTCCTTTGATATTTCCCGAAAAGGCTGGGCTGGGTGAAGTGGTGTTGCTCGCACCGTTTTGGTACTGCACTGCTTCCGCCCATTGGTAGAGTCCGCCATACGTAGTGCAATTGCCAGGGTTGTTGTCGTAGCAATACTTCTCCAAAATTCCGTTGTTGGTTTGGTCGTTGGCGCCTAGTACCATGGTTCCCGCATTCACGTTTTTCTGGAACCAACACTGGGAGCCAATCTGCACGGTGGGGTAGCTTTCACTAGCGTAAGCTACGGTTTGTCCGCAAGCGAAGGGGGCAGGGGAGGAAACGTTTCCGGGGGCGGACACCAAGGTAGGCTGTCCGTTCACGGTTTTGATTTGGTAGGCGTTGCCCAAGCTGTCTTTGAAAAAGGTGGCGTAGTTTGCGTTTGTTGCAAATATTGCATTCTTTGCATTTTCCGCGCTCCCGGCGTGCAACGCATACGGCACACTCACGAGTTGGGAAGTTCCTAAATTTACCCAGGTGCCGTTTTGGTTTACCTCCGTTTTGAGGTATTTGTTGCGGCCGTTCGCCCACGGAATGCTGTCGAACGTGCCGGTAACGGCGGTTCCACCCCCAATATGGAGGGAGAAAATTCCGCTGCCGTTGGTGGGGGTGGAATGGGTTTCCACGTAGGCGGCCGCACCGGTAGAAGAACTATCGAGCACCGAAAGTTGGAGCGCAATCGTTTGGTTCTTCATGGGTTTTCCGAGGGAATCTACCGCGGCGCCTTGGTAGTTGATTTTGCCGGGCACGCCCGCCACGCTTCCGAGGGAGGAGGCGTTGGACGTAACCGTTAGCGTGGCCGCATTCGACGTATCGCTTTGGCAGGCGGTAGCGATGCAGCGGAATTGGGCGCCATCGATTTGATATCGACCTTCAACGGTCAGGGTATCATCGGTTGCTCCCGAAATTTGGGCAGAATTACTCACGTTTACCCAGTTTTGACCGTATCCCAAATTCATCTGCCACTGGAACGTGGACGTGGTATCTACCTGAACCGCAAAGGTGGTGGTTTGTCCTTGAGCTACGGATTTATTTTGCGGTTGGGCCGTGAACGTGGGCGTGCAGTTGCCGAGATAAAGCTGCTGCACTTCGGCAGCAGAAAGTGCACGATTGTAGATGGCAATGTCGTCGAGGAGGCCGTTGAAAAATCCAGTTTGAATGGTTCCATGATATTTACCGAAAGTTATTGGATAATTATTTGAAATATTTGTATTGGATATATTAACAAAGGAACAATTTGACAGAAGTGGAACTCCATTTTTATAAATTGTAGTTGAATTTACATTACTGCCATTAACTCCATTGTAAATTACTGTATAGAAATCCCAAATATTTGCAAGTGAATTTGTTTTTGCAATTGCATTATCATAAGTATCGAATACAATTGATTGAGAACAAGAATTATCTCCTAAATAAATTCGAAAATTCTCTCCTCCACCTCCATTACTTCCATAACCAATAATATGCCCATAAGTGGATTGAGTAGATTTAATCCAAAAATTTACGCTAATGGTTGGATTCCCTGTGGGGCCAGATTGAATACACCTAATCCAATCATCCACCCCATCAAACGAATACGCCTTCCCTGGGTTTCCAAACCGGTCCGCAGCCAAGGTGGCTCCATTCACCGTACCGTTGTTGCCGTTCCCGCTTTCATCGTTGGCGTTCCCATTGAACGGCCACCAGCCCACCAATCCGTTGGTAGGAACGTAACTCGGAATTTGTGCGCTGGTGAAGGCGCCAAGGCACAAAACGAGGGCGAGGGTGAGGAGGTGTTTCATTGCAAATTATATTTCTTACAAATGTAAAAAATAAATTTGCAATATCTTGTTTGTTGTGGTTTGTTTTTCAAAAATTAATGGACAATCCGGTAGGGGCAGACCTGTGTGTCTGCCCCTACCGGAATTGCCCGCTCCCTGAGGTTCTGGAAGGGAGAACGGTGCGATATCGTGCGGTGATTGAGTTTCCTGAGGTTCTCTAACAATAAAAACGGTGAAAATAAAAAAAAAGGGACTACGTCCAACCCCTCCCCAAAGGTAAAGTTAAGGGATAGAGCCGTTTCAATCGTTTCCAATTTTTGGAGCTAGCAAAGCGTAAATTGATGTCGATCTGATCCAAAAAAACGTGGACTACGTCCGACCCCTCCCCAGAGGTAAAGTTAAGGGATAGAGCCGTTTCAATCGTTTCCAATTTTTGTTGCCCATGGTGGTCGAGGTCCCTGAGCCTGTCGAAGGGCGGTCCCTGAGCCTGTCGAAGGGTGGTCCCTGAGCCTGTCGAAGGGCGGACCCGTGTTCCAACAACGAAAGGAAAGAGGAAAATCCAAACCACATCATCATGATAGCCTACTTTTCCCCGTAACTTTGTAACATGCAAGACGAATTTTTGGAAGAAGATGGAATCTGGGCTGGAGAAGCCGAGGAGCAAGAGTTGTTTGAACACCACCGGTTTGTTGCCGATGGAGGGCAAGAACCGCTTCGGGTAGATAGATTTTTGGTCGATCGCTTGCCCAACGCCTCCCGCAACCGAATTCAACTGGCAGCCGATGCTGGCTCCATTCACGTCAATGGGAAAATCGTCAAATCAAACTTCAAAGTTCGTGCTGGCGATACCGTAGCCCTCGTAATGGCGGCGCCTCCCCGAATTTTCGAATTGAAAGGGGAAGATCTCCCCATCGATATCGTTTACGAAGACGATGATGTATTGGTGGTGAATAAAGCTCCCGGCATGGTGGTTCACCCCGGCCACGGAAATTACCACGGTACGTTGGTTCAAGCGGTTCTCTTTCATTTGGAAAGTTTGCCACAGGCCACAGGCAAAGAACCTCAACGCCCAGGAATGGTGCACCGCATCGATAAAGACACTTCCGGACTTTTGGTTTTTGGAAAGAACGATCATGCCATGCAGCACCTCGCCAAACAGTTCTTCCATCATACCATCGAACGAAAGTACATGGCTTTGGTGTGGGGAGATGTGAAAGAAGATCGAGGAACCATTACCGGACATATTGGTCGTTCCAAGCAAGATCGCAAGATTTTCAGGGTTTTTGAAGAGGAAGAAGGACTGGGGAAACACGCCGTTACCCATTATCAGGTTTTAAAGCGATATGGGTACATCACCCTGATGGAATTTCAATTGGAAACCGGTAGAACCCACCAAATTCGGGTGCACAGCAAACATATCGGCCATACCCTTTTTAACGATAACAATTACGGAGGCGATCGGCCGTTGCGAGGAACCTTGTTTTCCAAGTACAAGCAGTTTGTAGAAAACTGTTTTGCCATCCTCCCGCGAACGGCCTTGCATGCCAAGTCGTTGGGATTTGAACATCCACGCACGGGCGAATGGAAATTTTTCGAAACCCCACTTCCAAACGATTTTGTTTCGGCCATGAAAAAGTGGGAAGATTATACCCAAGCCAAAGGATTTCAATTCGAGGAAGATGAAGCGTAAAGAATTGTACATCATTAGGCACGGCCAAACCGATTTCAATAAAAACAAGATCATTCAAGGCCGTGGCGTAAACTCGCATTTGAACGACGAAGGCATCGAACAAGCCCGGCGTTTCTATAACCACTACCATCATCTGCCGTTCCAAAAAGTTTATACCAGTTCTTTGTTCCGCACCCAGCAAACCGTGGATTCTTTTTTGAAAAAGGGAATTCCCCACGAAGCCCACGAAGAGTTGGACGAATTCGATTGGGGAATTCACGAAGGAATGTCATCCACACCAGAGTTAAAGGCGCAATTCGATGAAATTACCCTCGCGTGGAGAAATGGACAGTTGGATTTGGGGCCCGATTTGGGCGAAACGCCCTTGCAAGTGATGGAACGCCAAAAAGTTTTTTGGGAGAAGTGGATTCAAACCGATGAAGAATTGGTTTTGATTTGCATGCACGGCCGTTGCATGCGAATATTTCTGAGTTGGCTTACCGGCCGTGGCTTGGAATACATGGATTCTTTTGATCACTCCAACACGTGTTTGTACCACGGTTGGTGGGACGGCTCCCAATTGATTTTAGAAAAAGAAAACGATACGTCTCACCTCAGTTAATCCCATTGGATGCTGGCCTGAATGGGATGGTGGTCTGAAATTTTCGAAGAGAGGCATCGGTACTTCACCGCATGTAGGTCGTTGGAAATCAAAATATTATCGATTCGTAGAAAGGGGATTGGCCCACTGTACGTTGCCCCGGGTCCCCAAGCGTTGGTAGAAAAAGCGTTGGTGTAGTTCTTTTTGATGGTTTGATACACGTAGCTTCCGGGCGGATCATTGAAATCGCCCAAAACAACGGTTGGAATTTCCTTGGAATGTATGGCTTCCCGTAAAATTTTAGCTTGATCAGCCCGAACTTTTTCGGCCGGTTTGTACCGTTGAAGAAAACTTGATTTGACTTCGCGAAGAATTTGAACCCCTTCGTTTTCTTGAATTTGAGACGGTGAAACCCCATTGCTTTTCAGGTGAAAGCCAACGATTCGAATGTTTTTTTCCTGAATGGTGAGCATGCATTCGAAAGCCGTGTTGGTGGAATGTTCACCAGAGGGTTGAATGGGAATTTCACGAACGTGAGTAATGGGGAATTTTGAAACAATGGCAATCCCATTTTGCACGGCTCTCTTCTTTTTGAAGGGTACGATGTGAAAGTACGGGTAACCCAATCGTTTCAACAAATGAATGGAAGAGAAGCTTTTCGATTCCGTAAATCTTGCCTCATTGATGACCACCACATCGGTATTCATTTCTTCCAACAACATGGCCCTGATTCCTTCTTTTCTAGCACTTTCTCTACTCCCTTGGAAATTTCCATAATTGATTAGCCCGATGGATACTTGATTGCTTGGGTTGCTGGAATGCGGAAGAGCAATGCCCCAATCGGCCTGCCAAGCGAAAAGGAAAAACAGGGTTAAGGGAATCCAAAATCGCTTGGGTCGGAAAAACACCCAAACCAAAGTGAATCCCAAATGACCGAAAATAAACACATTAAGAAACACGGTTGCCGCCCCGCTGATCCAAAAAACATCGGTTGGAATGAAGCGGCAAAACCACAAAAGGAAAGTAAAAAAGGTGAAAATGCCGTAAATGCCCCAAAGGAGTTTTGAGGAAACAGAACTAATCCAATTGCCCATGTGCCTCCTTCCAAATTTGTTTTTCTTCGTTCAAGAGCGATTCAAACCCGCTCTGCTGTATTTTTAGTTGAATGAGTTGCAATCGAGCGGGTGGAAAACCCACTTGAGAAACGATAACTTCATCGGTTTTCTTTTTCGGATTTAAAATGAGGATGATTCCCAACGCAAAAGAGCTGGCGTGAATCGACCCGCTGATCCATCCCGAAGTGAAAAACGATCCAACGGCAAACAGGAATCCTAAGCTACCCAATACAGACCGTAAAGATGCTTTTTCGTTTCCCAACGCAAGGCCCCAAAGAAAGAAAATCCAGTGGCTGCTGCCCAATAAATAATGGCTTTTTGGGGCCATCAACAAGAAAATAGTCGTTGCAATTCCCCAGGAACCCAGCATTCCCCACCCCAATTTTTTGAAAGAAACTTTGGGAATGAACCAAATTAAAACCAAAAACAACGATAAGTTAAATCCGAAATGAATGCGATTCAAATCGTGAATAAAGGGCCAGGTAAAAAGTCGAATCCATTCTCCATTTTGCAACCCTTCTCGTTGCAACAGCCATTGATTCATCCAGTTAGAGGTGTGTTGAACAGAAATTCCCTCATCCAAATCCCAAGAAAAAACCAGCACTTCCCCTGCGTAGGCGAGGAGCATCAGAAGGGAAAAAAGAAGAAGGAACTGCCGATTCGTCATTAAAAAAAATGTCGGTTATGCTTGTTGTAAACGAAATAAACAAGGGCCAATCCAACCGCCATTCCACCGAGGTGGGCCAAGTGAGCAATGGGATCGGAAGTGCTATTTTGCAACGCCTGATAAATTTCATAAGCCCCGTAACCGATGGCGAGCCACTTGGCTTTGATGGGAATGGGCGGGAACAACAAAAAGATTTCAGTGTTGGGGAACAACAAGGCAAACGCCCCAATAATTCCGAATAATGCACCCGAAGCTCCGATGGTGGGTTCTTCCAAATAGCCGTACAATTGGGTTAAGGAAGGGATGATCAAATCCTGATTTTCAGGCGCGATGGAAGGCATGATGTTCGATAAATTCTTGTTGATCAACTCCAAATCATCGATGCGGTTCAAGGACAAAAGAGCATCCAAATCGTCGGATTTCAATCCCAATGCCAACAATCCATCTTTCAATTGCATCACTTGATAGCCGATGTAACCGTAGTGAAAAACGAGGGCGCCTAAACCGGTGAGCAAGAAAAAATAGAGGAATCGTTTGGTTCCCCACACTTGCTCCAACATTCTTCCAAAGAAAACAAACCCGATCATGTTGCTGAAAATATGACCTAAATCGGCATGCATAAACATATAACTCACCAATTGATGCGGGCGAAACAGGGAGGAAAACGGATAGTGCATTCCCAAAATTCGATCGAGGTCGATTCCTTGTTGCTCCAGTCCGAATTTGGCGAAGAACAACAAAACGCAAATGATGAGGATGTTTTTTACGGCGGGGGTCAGCTGCATCATGACAGAAACTTATTTTGAATTTCGGTGAGGGGTAAGGTTACCACGGTTGGTTTTCCGAAGGGAGAAAATCCGGGTGTTTCGCAAGCGAAAAGGTGATCGAACAGGGCCGACATTTCTTCTTGTTGAAGGGCTGTTCCCGGTTTTACCGCTCCACTTTTGGCCATGCTTTTCGCAAGTTGGGTGGTAATGGAAACTTCATGTGAACCTTTTTCTTTGAAGAGATGTAGAAAATCTTGAAAGAACTGAATGGGGTCGTGGTTTTCGAGCAGGGTAGGGACCGACTGAACGATGAACGAATTTTCTCCGAAGATTTCCAATTCGAAACCTACATCAATAAAATCGTTCAGATGCGCTTCCAGCAACAGCGCATCGGCTTTCGACACTTCAAAAGTGGCGGGGAAAAGGCATTTCTGACGCGGTATGCCACTGTCGTGCAACATGCTTTTGAACGATTCGAATAAAATCCGTTCGTGGGCCGCCTGTTGATCGATGACCAACAATCCCGACTTCACTTGGGCTAAAATATAGGATTGATGAAATTGAAAAAAGGAGTGAGTTCCTGCCAATGCTTCTTCTTTCGGACCTTTTTCTGGGGCTTGGAAGAGTGCTTTTTGGATGGGGTCTTCATCGGAAATTTCCTCTACTTGGTACAATTTCTCCCAATTTTTGGTGGATTGTTGTTGCCGATAGGCGTAAGATGGATCGTTTTGGAACGGATTATAATCGGGGTTTGCAGAAGATCGAGGCGATGCAACGGGTTGATGTTGGGGAACGGCTTGGATGTATTCCTCAAATTCGCTGCTGGTTTGGAAATCGATTTGGGAAACCACGGTGGTTTGCCCGAGGCCGCGTTTCACGGCCGAGGCCAGGATGGCGTACAACGATGCGGCGTGTTCAAATTTGATCTCGGTTTTGGTGGGATGCACGTTCACGTCGATGCTTTTGGGATCAACGGAAAGCATCAAAAAATAGGAGGGGTGTGCACCTTCAGGCAGAAGCCCTTCGAATGCCGTGGTGATGGCGTGGTGCAAATACGCATCTTTAATGAAACGGTTGTTCACAAAAAGGAATTGATCTCCCCTTTTTTTCTTGGCGATGTTGGGTTTTCCAACAAAGCCGTGAATGGAAATGAGGTTGGTGTTTTCTTCCACATGGAAGATGTTTTCCGCCACCTTATCGCCCATGATTTGAATGATTCGTTTTTTCAGGGTGGCTTCGGGAAGGGAATACAAAAGCCGATCTCCGTGGTAGAAATGGAAGGAAATATGCGGATTGGGCAGGGCTACGCGTATGAATTCATCGATGATGTGCTGCAACTCGATGGAATCGTTTTTAAGGAAATTCCTTCGAGCGGGAATATTGAAAAACAGATTTTTTACGGCAAAGGAAGTTCCCGAATTCATGGGTACAGCCGATTGGCTTTTGAACTCATTCCCTTCGATGATGATTTCGGTTCCGAGCTCGTCGTTCTCCCGTTTGGTTTGCAAGGAAACTTGCGCTACGGCCGCGATGGAGGCCATGGCTTCGCCCCGGAAACCCAGGGTTTGGATGTTGAAAAGATCGTCGGTCGCTTTTATTTTCGACGTGGCGTGCCGTTCGAAGCACAAGCGTGCATCGATGGGCGACATTCCTTTTCCATTGTCGATGACTTGGATGAGGCTTTTGCCAGATTGTTGAACAATGAGCTTAATTTCTTTTGAACCTGATGTTTCTGAGAGGGCGTCGATCGAGTTTTCCAACAACTCTTTGACCACCGACGCGGGTCGTTGTACAACTTCTCCGGCTGCAATTTGATTGGCCAGAGCATCGGGTAAAACTCGAATGATTTGTTCCATGCGCTTCTTCCTACCTATTCAGCTAAGGTACAAAAAAAGGTCGGGCTTCGGCCCGACCTTTTTCCACATTTTTGATGATTTTTAAAGATTATTTCACCATGATTTTTTGAGTGTAACGTCCTTTATCAGTTTCCAAAGAAAGGATGTACATGCCGGTTTGATTGGCATTGATTTCAATTTCTACCAATTGACCGTTTTTCACCTGATTGAACGATTGGGTAGAAAGGGTTCTTCCGTGAATATCCAAAAGGGTTGCGGTAAACTGGTTGATGTCTTGAGACAATTGTGCTGTTACGAAGCCGCGGCCTTCCAAAACATTGGGGTAAACATCAAATGGTGTGGCGTTCAAATCTTGGGTTGAAAAACCACGAACCGTAGAACATGTGAAGGAACGAATGGGAGATGGGAAGCCACAGGTGTTGGAGGTGCGGTAGGGACGAACTCTCCAAAAATAAGTGGAGGTGGTGTTCATTTGAAGATTGGTGTACAAATATTGGGTGTCGGAAAGCGTGATTTCCATCAACATGTTTTGGGGATTGAAGGTGCGCGCCGTAGCAATTTGCAATAAATATCGTTCGGCATTTTTTACAGAATTCCATCGGAAGCTGGTCCAGTTTCCTTGGATGTTGGCTGCCAGATCAGCAGGAGTGATCAAATTTGCGGTACCCCAAACCGAATCAACTGGAGATCTTCCCGATGCCAATGCTTGCAGGTAAGAACGTTGGCCATTGCAGGTGGAGCGCATTTGGCTGTTTTGTTGGGTAGAGAAACGAGTTTGGCAGTTATCCGGCGAATAGCTCATGTACAAGGTGGGATCTGGACGGAATACGTCGTTGTTTCGATCGCGTTGGGTGTGGTTCATGTTGCAACCGGTCCATCCACCTTGAAGGTAATCGGCCTCCGTATCGCAAAGACGGTCACCATTGGTTCCGCAATTGGGTTGGTAGGTTTTACCTGTTGCTCCAGGGCGTGCCACCAATTCTGCTTGAGAAGAAATGGGATTGACGTTGGTGGTTTGAAAAGGGTGAAGCATGGAAAGGAAGTGACCCATTTCGTGAGGGAAAGTCGTACCATTGATGTCGGTACAGCCTCCTAAACCCAAAACCATTCCTCCTTGTGCTCTTGGTGCACCGGCAGAACCAGAAGAACCAGTGCCTGGTAAGTTAGCATAACCACAAATGGCAAAACCAGCACCCGAGAAATTCTCCAATTTGGTGATGTAAACGTTAACCACATCTGCTCGGTTATTCTGAATCATCAATTGAGAGCCTTCCGTGTAATCATTCAAATCGAACAAATTGTCGTTCAAAATGATGTTGATGTTGTACGGCATGTAAAACTGAATATCAACCGGTTTGTAAAAGCTGTTCAAGGAACAAAGCAAATCCAATGCGCGGGTAGTGCTTTGGCGACCAGCTCCGTTGGATGGGCCAACCAAATGGAATTGAACGGGAAGGTAAATGGTTGATTCGGTTTTATTTGGATTGGCGGAAGCATACGTTTCCATGTCCAAAGCGTTGAACCAATCCCAAAATTCTTGGGTAGGTTGTGTGCCACAACCGAAATTGCGAACATTTTGCTGAGCTTGGGTGCCAAAGATGCCCAAAAATAAGGCAATTGCAGAAGCGAAAATTTTATTTTTCATGCGAGTTGGTTTCATCGTTTTCGTGTGCGCCAAAATTAACACAAATCCCCGAAAATAATCGGCGGTTTTTGAGGAAAAACTGTAATTTTGCAAAAAAGTTTTTTAAACATGAAAGTATCTGTGATTGGCGCCGGAAATGTTGGCGCAACTTGTGCCGACGTTATCGCACACAAAGATTTTGTGAACGAAGTGGTTTTGTTGGATATCAAAGAAAATTTTGCCGAAGGAAAGTCGTTGGACATGTGGCAAACCGCTCCCATTAATTTGTACGATACCCGAACCGTTGGTGCGACCAACGATTATTCCAAAACGGCAAATTCAGATGTTGTTGTGATCACTTCAGGCTTGCCACGCAAACCGGGGATGAGCCGCGATGACCTTATTGCTACCAATGCTAACATCGTGAAAAGCGTTACCGAACAGGTAATCAAGTTTTCTCCAGATGCAGTCATCATCGTGGTTTCGAATCCGTTGGACGTGATGACGTATTGTGCGTACAAAACAGCCAAAAAACACAGCAGCAAAGTAATTGGTATGGCGGGTATTTTGGATACCGCTCGCTACCGTGCTTTCCTTGCAACCGAGTTGAATTGCTCGCCAAAAGATATTCAAGCAGTTTTGATGGGCGGCCATGGCGATACCATGGTTCCACTTCCTCGCTATACCACCGTTGCTGGAATTCCAGTTACTGAATTGGTTGAAGAAGGCCGCTTGAATGAAATTATTCACCGCACCAAAGTGGGTGGAGGCGAAATCGTTAACCTTTTGGGTACCTCTGCTTGGTATGCTCCCGGTGCTGCCGCTGCTCAAATGGTAGAAGCCATCGTGAAAGATTCCAAGCGAATTTTCCCCGTTTGTGCTCTGCTTGAAGGCGAATATGGCATGAACGGAGTTTATCTCGGTGTTCCTGCCGTTTTGGGCAAAAACGGATTGGAGAAAATCATCGAATTGAAATTGAACGATGATGAAAAAGCACTTTTAGAGGCTTCTTCAATTGCGGTTAAAGAAGTGATGGATGTGTTGGATAACATGAACTTGTTCTAAGAACATGGATCTTTCCCTCTCCCGCCCCCTTGCCTTTTTCGATTTAGAAACCACCGGTTTAAAAATTGGAGGCGATCGCATCGTTGAGATCGCCATCTTGAAATTGCTTCCCAATGGTGAAAAGATTCATTACCACCGCCGTTTGAATCCAGAAATCCCCATCCCAGAAGCCATTTCTAAAATCCATGGCATCACCAATGAAATGGTAGCCAACGAACCGAGTTTCAACGAGGTGGCGGGAGAGATCTTTTTATTTTTGGAAAATTGCGACTTTGCGGGGTACAACAGCAATTATTTCGATATCCCTTTTCTCGTAGAAGAATTACTGAGAGTTGGGGTGGAATTTGAATTGGATGGCCGACGGTTTGTTGACGTTCAAGCCATCTTTCACAAAAATGAACCCCGCGATTTGAAAGCGGCTTACCGTTTTTACTGCCAAAAGGAGTTAACCAACGCCCACTCGGCCGTAGCTGATATCAACGCTACCTACGAAATTCTTCTGTCGCAATTGGATAGATACCCCGATACCATTAAGCCTGATGTAGATTTTCTTCACCGGTACACGGCAAAAAACAATAAATCGGTAGATCTAGCCGGAAGAATCGTTTACAACGACAAAAACATTCCCGTTTTCAATTTTGGAAAACACAAAGGGCGTTCGGTGGCCGAGGTGTTTCAGTCCGAGCCTTCCTATTTCCAATGGATGATGGACGGCGATTTCCCAGAATACACCAAACGCGTCATTACCAAAATTCGCCTCCAACATTTCGGAAAATAAGTGTGTCGTAAGGTGGCACAGTCATCGCTCAATTTTGAAACATCAAAAACAATGAGCGATGAAACAAAATCAAAATTCCTGCTATTGCGATAACCAACATTTGGTGGTTGCTGAAGATGTTTGTGATTTGTGTTACGGAGTTGTATCTCCTTCTACTGAACCTGAAATGCGTCATTTGGATTGTTTAGGAAGCTGGATGGACGGAATGATGCAGGGAGGTGCGGCATGAGTTTCTTTTCTATTCGCGAAAAAAAATCGGTGGTGGGGATTTGTTTGCTCATCGAAGATCGTCTTCCTAATCCACCGTTGAAAAAGGGAACAAAACTGGATGTAGTTTGGACCGATGGGAAGTTGTTTCCCATGAAAGTAGGGCAAGTCCGTTACAGAAATCAGAAAATTGGAGTATTGCCCTATGAAGTCGCCGTACGATTTCACTTTTTAGAAAGTTGTGGCTTAGAACCCGAATTGTTGGTGGAAGAATTTAATCCCCAGGCTCTTCGTCAATTGAGCATGGCCATCTGGGCAAAAGCTGGAGAAAATAAATTCATACGCCCCGGAGGTATGCCCGTGCGAAGCGTTGTTGCTTAATCGGTTTTCACCAAAAATTGCTGGTAAAATTCGATGTATTGGGGCATGATCTCTTGAATATCAAAATTCAAGGCGTGTTGATAGGCCTGCTCCTTCATTTGAGCCAGCAATTCATCGTTACCCAAGAGGGAAATTGCAGCATCAGCCATTCCTTGAACGTCCTTGTAGCAACGCAAATAACCGGTTACCCCTTCCACATTCACTTCCGGAATTCCTCCCGTATTGGAAGAAACAACGGGAACTCTGCAAGCCATGGCTTCCAAGGCAGCTAAACCGAAACTCTCGGTTTCAGACGGCATCAGAAAAAGATCCGACACGGAAAGAATTTCCTCAATAGCATCTTGTTTTCCAAGGAATCGAACATCTTCGGTTACGTTCAATTCCCGACAAAGCATTTCGGCATTCCGGCGTTCCGGGCCGTCGCCAACCAACAATAATTTGGACGGAATTGCAGCCCGTACTTTGGCAAAAATTTCAATCACGTGGTCAATGCGCTTCACCTTCCGAAAGTTGGAGGTATGAACCAGAATTTTTTCCCCGTTTGGGGCAATTGCTGTTTTGAAGTGGTCTTTGGGGGAGTATTTGAAACGAGTAAAATCGATAAAATTGGGAATAACCTTGATTTCTTTTCCAACGTGGAAGTGCTTCAAGGTGTCTGCTTTCAATGATTCAGACACGGCAGTTACACCATCGGAGTGATTGATGCTGAAAGATACCACGGGTTCAAACGTTGCATCTTTCCCAACAATGGTAATATCGGTCCCGTGCAAGGTGGTAACAAAAGGGATATTGATGCCTTTTTCTCTCAGAATGGATTGAGCCAAAAAGGCTGCAGTAGCGTGGGGAATCGCGTAGTGAATGTGAAGGATCTCTAATTTTTCGTATTGAACCACATCCACCAACTTGGAGGCGAGGGCCAAAACGTAGGGCTCATGCTCGAATAACGGATATTTGATGGAGTTGACTTCGTGGAAATATACGTTTTCAGTAAAAGCATCCAAACGGGCCGGCTGAGCGTAGGAAATGAAGTGAATCTCGTGCCCGGCCCGAGCCATGGCTTTTCCCAATTCCGTCGCTACAACTCCCGAACCTCCGTACGTTGGATAACAAACAACCCCTATTTTCATATTTCAAAGGTACAATGAACCTGAATGATAAACATTTTAAATCACTTCAGTGTTTGAGTTTTTTCATAAAAAAATCCCCCGAAAGCTTTCGGGGGATTTTTTATTTTAGTGTTGAATCATCACTTTTTCAACCGTACTTCCTGTTTTGCTTTTCTTGGAAAGCAAATAGAGTCCGTTGGGCAATTCTGCAACCGGTATTTCAACCGTTGAATTTTGGGATTGAGCACTCCAAACGATTTGGCCCGACATGTTCTTTAGTGAAATCAAATCTCCGTTTTGGACTTGGGAGAAATAAATGAAATCATTGGCGGGATTGGGATAAGCCTTTGTTTTTTGATCACCCAAGGAAACACTATTGGCTGGAGTAGCTTTTTCAAATCGGTAGATTTTTCCATTTGCAGGAGCATCATCCAATTCTACCGGCGCAGATGCATTTTGAAGAAACACCATTACCGGACTTGCTGCGATGCTATCCAATAAATACACCTCGTCGATTCCGTTGGTAACATCGTTTGCAATGCCAATGATTGGCCCTGTTGATCCATCAAAAGCATTGGTGCCTGAAAGATAACTGCTTGGTCCAAATCTGTATTCAACGGTATTGTTTTCATAAATCCACACCTGAAAATTTACAAATTCGGTTGAATCACCGCTGTAAAAGCCGGCATTCACAAATTCAATCTTCACGATTTGATTGGGTGTTGTTCCACTTGTTTGCAAGCGGATGGGAGAAACACCCGTGGTCCCTGATAAATTTCCGCGGTCTTGTAAATCACAAGAGAACGGAACGATGGCAGCAGTCTCCGAAGTTGAATCATCGATGATCAATCCCCAGGTGTCCAAAACCCACTGATTGGAAGTAATGGTTCTCAGCGTAAAATTGAAGGGAAGGGTAATGGGGATGTATTCATCGTCCCACCCTGCTGAAACCAAGCTGGGCAAGCTGGTTGGAAGCGGAGTGTAGGTACCCGAAGAGTGGGTGAAACGCCAAATTTGAGCATTTCCCAAAAGAGCGGTGAACAGGAATGAAAGGGTAAGTAGTTTTTTCATGGGTTGAAATTTTTGTAAAGTTATCGGTTTTTGTTCCATTTCCATCTTCGGTGCGACCACAACCAATGTTCTGGGTGAATTCGGATGCGATTTTCTACCTGAGTCATGAAATTTTGGGTTAATTCTCCATCGGGCAAAAGTGCGGCATTGGTGGCTAATGGAATGAATTGAGCTTCATACTTCCCAAAAGACTTTGGAATAATATCGATGAATACCACCGGCATGTTGAACCGTTGCCCGTACATTTCTGCTCCGTGCAAACAGGGCGTTTCTTGATCAAAAAAATTGACCCAAATGGATTTTTCTCGGTTACTGGGCTGCTGATCAGCCACGAGCAAAAACAAATGTGCGGGATTTTGATTTTTGGCAAAAATGCGGTGAGTGTGTTCAATGGCTCCCAGCTGAAGTCCAAACTGCCCCCGCCTTTCGCGCACAAAACGGTTGATCCGTTGGTTTTTGATGGGCTTGTACAATCCAATGACGCGGTGAAAAAACAAACCAGAACTCAATGCCCCCAATTCCCAATTCCCATAGTGTGCGGCTAATGCAATAACCGATTTATTCTCGTTCAAGTATTGTTGAACGACTTCGGGGTTTTTGAAAAAAAACCTGCTTTTCGCTTGTTGGTGAGAAACCGAATACCCTTTGAGCGTTTCCCAAAATAAACGACTGAGAAAACGGTAGTATTTTTTTCGAATTTGTAAAATTTCCTCCTTTGAATAATGAGGAAAACAACGAATCAGGTTGGCGTCGATGGTCGATTTTCGATAGGGGAAAATCAGGAAAAAGACCGAAGTGCCTAACGCTAAAAACTCAACGAATTTCCATGGAAGAATGGAAACAAGGGCAATAATAATGCGGAAAAATCCGTATTCGATCAATGTTTCTGATCTTTTTCCGACTGTTTCATTTTTTTCTGCATCCGGCTATTGAGCAGTTCTACCGTAAATGAAAAGGCTAAGGCGGTGTACAAATAATTTTTCGAAATGGAAGAATGAAATGCTTCCAAGACCAAAATGCCACCAATCATCAATAAGAAGGTTAGTGCCAAAACTTTCATGGTGGGGCGACGGTTGATGAATTCGGCAATAGCACCAGAAAAAACGATCATGATGATCATGGAAATAACAACGGCACCAATCATGATCGCTTTGATGTTGGAAATGGCAATGGCAGTTAAAATCGAATCAAAAGAAAAAACAATATCAATCAAAATGATTTGGACAATGGCGGATGCAAAGCTTTGAACTTGCTTTCCACCTCCTTCTGCGTGATGGGGTTTATTGATTTTTTCGTGCAATTCCACGGCTGATTTGTACAACAGAAACAAACCGCCGGAAAGCAAGATCAGGTCTCTTCCCGAAAAATCAAACCGATCGATGCTGAAGAGGGTATTGGTCATTCCCGTTAAGAAACTGATGAAACTCAACAAAACGATTCGCATGACTAAAGCACCCACAAGCCCCCAAAACCGAGCTTGCTTCTTCATTGCAGCCGGAAGCTTATCGGTTAGAATGGAAATAAAAATGATGTTATCGATTCCTAGGACAATCTCCAATACCGTTAAGGCCAAAAGACTGATCCATCCTTCAAGGGTAAAAAGCGGTGCAATAATTTCCATGATTCAAAGGTAATAAAATTGTGATTTTTAAGGGGCCTTCAATCCAATTTTCCAGAGAATTTCCAAACTTTTTTCATTGTTGGGCACCCAAGGGAAAAGATTTTTTCGTTGTTCCATGCTTTTTCGAAATTCTTGGAAATTCATTTTCTCCTTCTTCCTGTAATCGTAATCGGCTTTCCATTCTTCCCAATCTCGAATCATTTCCCAAACGTGGAATTTCGGGTAAGGTTCCGACGATTGGCCGCCAAAAATTCGGCTGGGATTTTGGTTTAATAATCGTTGGTAGTTGGAAACCATGGATTCATAGGTCCAAGATTCTGAAATCGTAAAAGGCATTTCCAACCATTGGGATGGCGCAAACATCGTTTCTGAAGGTTGAACTGCAATGATGAAACTCGGTTTTCCGCAGGTTTCTCCAAAACTTTTTAACGTTAGTTTTCCGAATAGAAAATCAATCGAATTTGTGGAAGAGAGGGTAGGAGGTAGTTTGCCACTTTCTTGATTCTTCGGATTTTTAGACAAGTAGGCTTGTTTTTCATCTTCGGAAAACTCCAAGGGAGTAGCGGAATAAATGGGTACTTTTCCCAAAGCGGAAGTGACCAAAAAGGCGCCCGCTGCCGAAGCATAATCGTTCTCTAAAACGAACAGCGCCTTTAATTTCTTCCCCGGAAAGTCCGTTCGAATGGAATTCATCATGGCCGCTTGATCCGGCGAATTGTAGGGCGTATTGATCAAAAAATACCCATCTTTCCCCACTTCAACCAAAAAAGTATTTCGAAATGGAGGAAATAATCCGCGAAATTGGTGAATGCCCGGTTCAATGTTTTTCCACGGTTGGTACTGACTCCACCCCTCTAGGGTTGAAACCAAAACCAACAGAAGAAGGGCCATTCTCATGCATCAAACATTGAAACGGAACAACATCAAATCTCCATCTTGAACAATATACGTTTTCCCTTCGACCGAAATTTTGCCGTTATCACGACAAGCTGACCAACTTTTGAATTGGATGAAATCGTCGTACTTGATCACTTCAGCACGAATGAATCCTTTTTCGAAATCGGTGTGAATTTCACCGGCAGCTTGAGGGGCGGTAGAGCCTTTGTGAATGGTCCAAGCGCGAACCTCTTTTTCGCCCGCCGTGAAATACGTTTGTAAGTTGAGCAAATCGTAGGCGGCGCGAATCAACTGCTCCATTCCGCTTTCCTTTAAACCATATTCTTCCAAAAATACCTGACGGTCCTCGAAGCTTTCTAATTCTGCAATGTCGGCTTCCACCGCAGCAGAAACGATCATCACCCCAGCGCCTTCTGCCACCGCCATGGATTTAACCGACTCTACCCACGTGTTGGATCCGCCTTTTTTCAAATCGTTTTCATCGATGTTGCACACGTACAAAACAGGCTTGTCGGTGAGTAGGTACAAATCGGCAATGTGCTCGCGATCCTCTGGCGAGGTTTCGAGTTGGCGGGCCGATTTCCCTTGGGCCAAAGTATTCTTAAAATCGGTCAAGATTTCAAACGCTTTCTTGGCATCCTTGTCGCCCGATTTTGCGGCACGTTCAACCTTCTGAATTTTCTTTTCTACCGATTCCATATCTTTCAATTGAAGCTCGGTATCGATGATTTCTTTATCGCGAATGGGATCTACATTTCCATGAACGTGAACAATGTTCGGATCGTCGAAACACCGCAAAACATGCAAAATGGCGTTGGTTTCGCGAATGTTCGCCAAGAACTTATTCCCAAGTCCTTCTCCTCTGGATGCTCCTTGAACCAATCCTGCAATATCCACAATCTCAACGGTGGCCGGTTGGGTATTTTGTGGGTTTACGATTTCCACCAAGGCGTTCAAACGGGCATCGGGTACGGTAATGACTCCCAAATTGGGTTCGATGGTACAAAAGGGGAAGTTGGCCGCTTGGGCTTTCGCATTCGATAAACAGTTGAATAAGGTTGATTTCCCCACATTGGGCAATCCTACAATACCGCATTTTAGAGCCATAAAAAAAATTTTCACAAAGGTAAACGATAATTTTTGTTTACTTTGTGCATGACCCAATTATTCGGACAAGAGGAGCGGATTCATCCGATAACAACCGTAGGATTAGTAGCAACAGCCCGTTGGATGGAGTTGGATGCCCTACAGCCCGCCATCAATTGGTTGAATTCTCAAGGAATCAACGTGAAATTAGGCGGGAACATCGATGAGAAATACGGGCAATTGGCCGGTACCGGCGCAGAAAAGGCGTTGGAGTTCAACGATTTGCTGCACGATCCCGAGGTTGATGCCTTGTGGGCAGTTCGTGGCGGGTACGGCAGCATTAAAATGGTTGATGAAATCGATTGGGATTTTTGGGAAAAACGCCCCAAACCGTTAATCGGCTTCAGTGATGTAACCATCATTCTTGCTAAAGCTACCAAAAGAGGTATCCCAACAGTACACGGTGAAATGCTTTTGAATTTCCTGAAAGAAGAAAAAATCCAGCAAGGCATTCAGCCCGCCTTAGACATTGCGTCGGGGAAATCTTGGAGATGGACTTGGGAAAATCGATCTTTCCACCGAAAAGGGGAAGCGAAAGGAATTTTGGTTGGTGGAAACTTATCGGTTTTGGTATCCAACATCGATTCCATTTCTGAGTTTGATTACAAGGATAAGATTTTATTGATCGAAGATCTGGATGAATACATTTACCACATCGATCGATTGATGGAAACCCTGAAACGGTCGGGCCGATTGAGAAAAATCGCCGGTTTGGTAGTGGGCGGGCTCACCGATATGAAAGACCATCAAGTTCCGTTTGGAAAAACGGTGGAAGAGGTCGTTTGGGAAGCCGTATCCGAATACCATTATCCGGTTTCGTTCGGAGCACCATTCGGACATATTCCTCATCAGATGCCGGTTCGGCTTGGACGAACTGTAGATTTGATCGTGGATTGAGTTAACTTAACCTTAATTTTCTTAATTTAGCCCCATGGAACGATTTCAAGGTCTGCTCGGCATTATTCTTATTCTCGGAATTGCCTTTTTATTTTCAAATAATCGAAAAAAAATCAACGTTCGTTTGGTCGTTTCCGGTTTGTTGTTGCAAATCATCATTGCCATTTCCGTTTTGAAAATCCCACCCGTGACCTGGTTTTTCCAACAAATTGGGGGCGTGATGCAGAAAATTGAAATGTTTGCCAAAGAAGGAGCTGCTTTCGTTTTTCGCGGGGTACAGGTGGGAACTCCCACCGGTGTTTTGGATTACAGTCAAGGCGGATTCGTTTTTGCCTTTAGCGTTACCGCAACCATCATTTTGGTGTGCGCCTTGATCGAAATTTTTTACTTTTTTGGAGTGATGCAGCGATTGGTGAATTTGATCGCCAAAGGAATGAAAAAGATCATGCCTGTTTCCGGAGCTGAAGCTTTGAGCAATGTTGCATCAGCATTTGTGGGTCAAGTAGAAGCTCAAATGATGATTCGTCCTTACCTGCCAACCATGACTCGAAGTGAACTATTGGCTTCGATGAGCGGTAGTTTGGCCTGCATTGCCGGGGGTATTCTCATCGTTTATGTGAACATGGGTGCGAAAGCCGAATATTTGTTGGCCGCTAGTTTAATGGCAGCTCCAGGTGCTTTGGTTATTTCAAAAATTCTTTATCCGGAAACGGAAGAAAGCGCCACCATGGGTTCGGTGAAATTGGAGGTGAAAAGCCATCACGCCAACGTAATCGATGCCATTTCGCATGGCGCTTCGGTAGGCATGAAAATTTCCATCAACGTTATCGCCATGCTCATTGGATTTATTGCCATCATTGCGCTGATCAATTACCTATTGGGTTGGATTTTTCCGGGATTAAGTTTGGACGTAATTTTTGGGACATTGTTTTATCCGATGGCGTATGCCATGGGAGTTCCTTCTCAAGATGTGGCCAATTCGGCTACATTATTGGGGCAAAAATTAACCATCAATGAGTTTTTTGCTTTTCAAAACATGACTACCGGTGCCATTAAAATGGTTTCGGAAAAAGGATTGATGGTTACGAGCATTGCCATTTGCGGATTCGCAAATTTCTCTTCGGTAGGCATGCAAATTGGTGGAATTGGTGAAATGATTCCAGAGCGTCGTGCCGAATTGGCCAAGTTGGGCATGCGGGCTTTGGTGGCCGGCACCTTGGCTTCGTATTTGAGCGCCACGCTGGCCGGCATTTTAATGTAAGTTATTTCCGCTTTTCAATTTCGTCCCGAATTCGGGCGGCTTTTTCGTAATCCTCGTCTTCTAAGGCTTCAGCCAATTGCTCTTCCAATTCGGCCAGGGTGTAAATTCCTAATCCTTTTGCTGGCACTTGGTCTTCCTCCATCTCTTCCATGAGAATATCCCACTCGTCTTCAATGACTTCCCGGTTAACGCCGGCTTCGCGAATCACTTGCGGTAAAACATAGATGGGAATATCGAATCGTTGCGCAAGAGCGATGGCATCGGATGTGCGAGAATCGGAAATAACGCTGTTTCCATCCTTCAACCAATACAGGGAAGCATAAAAAATTCCCTCCTCAAATTTTCGAATGACCACTTCACGAAGGTCGAATTCCAAGGCCCCAGCCATGTTGAAAATCAAGTCGTGGGTGAATGGCCTTGGCGGAGTTGCCCCATCAAAATGCAATTGAATCACTTGTCCTTCGCAAGGACCAACCAAAATGGGGAGAACAACTTTCCTCGAATCATCAATCAGATCAATGAAACACGAACGGGTACTGTTGAAATTTTCGCGAATTTGGTGAATATGGACGCGGATCTTTTGCATGGTGCAAACCTAAATCAAAAAAAATAAAAATGGTACCTTTGTAACGTAAACCACCCAAACATGTCGAAACTTTTTGGAAATATTTCTACCCGCCCATTGGTTCTGGCCGTTGATGATTCCGTTGAAAATTTACAAGTGCTATCGGCCATTCTGAAGGATGATTATCAGGTGAAAGTGGCGAAAAGCGGACAGAAAGCTTTGGAAATTGCGCAGAATTCGCCACATCCAGATTTGATTTTGTTGGATGTGATGATGCCCGATATGAATGGTTTTAAAGTTCTTGCCTTTTATACCCTCAAACGATTAAGTTTAACCATTTCTGAAATCATTTTAGGGCTCAATGCTATCTTATTCGTTATTGCCGGATTTTTCTTTGGAGTAGAATTGGCCCTGTATTCCATGTTGACCTATTTCGCTGCTTCTAAAACCATTGGTTATGTGATTGGTGGAATTGAAGAATATACGGGAGCAGCAAATCTTTCCAGTGTATCCGAATCCATCAAGGAAGCCAGCGGTGGAGTCCTCAAAAAAATCGCCAAACACTGATGACCGAATTCCAGGAAATTGAAATTGTACTCCTCCCCGAGGAATTGCATGCTACCGAATCGCAAATTCGTGAAATTGAACAAGCGATTGGTCCCTTGAATGGAAGGTCGTTCAAAATGGTGAAACGTTCCCTCGATGCTCGAAAGAAACCCATCATTTATCGGTGCAAAGTGCAAGTTTGGAAGGGCGAAATTCCGGTGGATGAAAGCGTTCAATGGAATTTCTCACCGTCATCTTTTTCGAAAAAGGTTCACATCATTGGATTTGGTCCGGCTGGAATGTATGCCGCCTTGTCCTTGTTGGAGAATGGAATTCAACCCATCATTTGGGAAAGAGGAAAGGCCGTAAAAGAACGCCGACGCGATTTGGCGGCCATCAATAAGGAAAAGAAAATGAATCCCGAGAGCAATTATTGCTTCGGTGAAGGTGGAGCCGGTACGTATTCCGATGGAAAGTTGTACACCCGCAGCAAAAAACGTGGCGATGTAAAACGGGTGATCCAAAGTCTCATCGATCACGGTGCTGATCCCCGAATTGCCATTGATGCCCACCCCCACATCGGAACCAATAAATTGCCTGGGATCATAGAAAACATCCGACAAACCATTTTGCAATTCGGAGGTGAAATTCATTTCGATACCAAACTGGTGGATCTTGAATTGAACGGAAATCAAATCACTCGCATCCAAAATCAACACGGGCAGTGGGAGGAAATCGAGACGTTGATGTTGGCAACCGGACACTCAGCTCGGGATATTTTCGAGTTGTTCCACCGCAGAAATATTTTCATTGAAGCCAAACCCTTTGCTTTGGGAGTGCGCATTGAACATCCCCAAAATCTCATCGATCAAATTCAATACAAACAACCCGAACGAGGCGATGATCTTCCGCCCAGCAGCTACAGCTTGGTTACCCAAGCGAAAGGAAACGGAGTTTTCTCATTTTGCATGTGTCCGGGAGGAATCATTGCTCCTGCAGCAACAAGCCACGGAGAAATGGTGGTGAACGGTTGGAGTCCAAGCAAGCGGAATGGGAAATTCGCCAACAGCGGCATGGTGGTAACCGTAAATCCCGAACACTGGGTCCACTTGGTGTCGGATTTTGGCCCGCTAGCGGCTTTGGAGTTTCAAAAACAAATCGAACAGCGGGCCTTTGAAGCCACCCAAAGTTTGGCAGCGCCGGCCCAGCGCATGGAAGATTTTATCCAACAGCGGGTTTCTTCCAACCTTCCCGATTGCAGTTACCTTCCCGGGTTGGTATCGGCCGATTTGAATAAAATTTTACCTCCGTTTATCGCCGAAAGTTTACGGGACGGGCTCATCGATTTTGGTAAGAAAATGCGAGGATATCTAACCAACGAGGCGGTTTTGGTGGGAGTTGAAAGCCGCACAAGCAGTCCAGTTCGCATTCCGCGAGATCGTGAAACCATGCGGCACCTTGAAATCGGAAACCTTTACCCATGTGGGGAAGGCCCCGGTTATGCAGGCGGAATCATGAGCGCTGCCCTCGATGGAATGGCGGCGGTACAAGCCATGCTTCAGCCGGAAATCAATACAAATGCTTGATGTTTGAAATCTCCCTCCGGTCAACCGTAGGGAAAGTGCATTGATCGTCGATTTGTTGAATGATTTCCTTGGATTTCGGCAAGAAAATTCGAATTCGAACGTGTTGTCCTCGGTAAGATCGAGAAAGTGGAAAGGAGAAGTGGCTGGGTAAAACAATTCTTCCCGTTGAATCGATTTGGATGGAGTACTGAATGGATTCGGCGAATTCGTGTGCTGTCTCGCGGTCTTTTCCTTTTGAAATTCGAACCACCTTTACAAAAGCAGTCGAATCTGGTGCATCGTTCACCTCCACCTCAACGGAATTCTGGTACCAATTTTTTTCATGGATGGTCCAAGAAACGCCATCTTCATTGAATTCCAACTGAGAAGAAGGTGGATTGGTTTTAACATTAACCAAGGTGTATTGATTCACCAGAGGCAAGTCGATTTTCTGAACAACCGAGTCGGTGGAGCGAAATTCTATAGCCAACTGAACCGCTAATACAAACCCCAATACCCAGCCAATTCCTGAAAGAATTCCTACAGCAGTATTGAGCTTTTTTAGAATCGGATTGGACTTCGGTAAGTGAAAAATCAAACGAATGGCGATGGAGATTACCCAGTAAATGGGGGCAAGGAGCAATAAAAAGCCGATGGCCCAAAAAGAAAAGGCATCGAACCCTTCCGGTAAGAAATGGCTTAAAATTTCGGAAATTTCGGAAGGGAGAAGATGAACGGTTCCAACTTGAATTCCCGTAAAGAAAATTCCCAACAGCAAAATTGAAAGGGTGAGTAAGAAAAAGATTAGGAAAGAAAGTAGGACCCACCGAACAACTTTGGAAAAGACCTTCCAAACGAATTGAAGGATTTGGGTGAAAAAAGCCATGATCCGTTCAAAAGCATTTTTCGGTTCCCTGTTCATCCAGTTCTCCATTCTTGCTTTAATGTCGTTAAATTCCTTGCTGGTTTGATCTTGCAGATTTTTTAGATTTACCGGCTCTCCTTTCATTTTCAAACGTTCTGCGGGGGTTTTGGCTTCGGGAATAACAATCCACAGCAGAAGGTAGAATCCGAATCCTACGCCGCTAAAAATGAGGATAGCTGCCAAAACACGAACCACGGTGGGGTCGATTTGGAAGTAAGCTGCAATTCCTGCCGCCACGCCCCCAATCATCTTGTCATCTCCATCCCGATAAAGTCGGCGGGAGGTGGTAAACGTTTCTTCATGAACATGCTCAGCGGTTTCTTTTTCGTCGCCCATTAGTTCTTCAGGGGTTCCAATTTGTGCAATCACGTCTTGCACCATTTCAAGGGTTACGATTTGGCTCTTGGAGGAAAGCTTTTCCTGAAACAATTCCGCAATTCGGGCTTCGATGTCTTGATAAATTTCTTGGCCTCCTTCTTGTTGCTTCAACAACGCCTCTAAACTTTTTAGGTAACGACTCAATTGATCAAAGGCATCGTCGTCTACATGGAACAGTTGGCCACTAACGTTTATATTGATGGTTTTCTTCATAACGGTTGATTTAGAGATTGAATGGATTGGGTGAGAGCATCCCACTCTTTTTCAAGTTTTTTAAGGATCACTTTTCCTTCTTCGGTAATTTGGTAGTATTTGCGCGGCGGTCCCGATTTGCTCTCCTCCCAACGGTACTCAATCCAACCGGCATTTTTAAGTCGGGTAAGTAGGGGATAAAGCGTTCCCTCTACGACCAACAAATCGACTTTTTTTAATCGTTCTGAAATGTTTGAAGCGTAACATTCTTGAAACTGCACAACCTTTAGGACGCACAATTCGAGAATGCCTTTTTTCATTTGAGAACGGAAATTGTCTTCATTCATGCTGCAAATCTAATGCATGACTTGGTACTTTGCAATACCAAGTACTAGATAAAGCAAAATTAATTTTTCAGGCATAAAAAAACCCTCCAACGGGGGAGGGCTTCATATTCAAGGGTTGGTTGTTTTAGTGTCCTACCATTTCACGGTATGTTTCAGCAGAAAGTAGGCCATCCATTTCCGATGGATCGCTCATTTTTACTTTGATCATCCATCCTGCGCCGTAAGGATCGGAGTTTACCGATTCTGGGGAGGAGTCGAGGGCATCGTTCTTTTCAAGAACTTCACCTGAAATGGGCATAAACAAATCAGAAACGGTTTTTACGGCTTCTACAGCCCCGAAGATTTCGTCTTGGCCAATGGAGTCTCCAATGGTATTGATATCAATGAAAACAATGTCACCCAATTCACTTTGAGCAAACTCGGTAATGCCAATGGTGGCAACATCTCCTTCAACACGAACCCATTCGTGTTCTTTGGTGTACTTTAAATCGCTTGGAAAATTCATTTTTGATTTGTTGATTTCCCAAAAATAAGCATTCCTGCCGTTAATCCAAATAACCCACCCCAAAGAATTCCATATTCTCGAATCCAAACCGTTTCAACCATGGCGCCCGAGGGACCCCAGTATCCAGAATAAAAGAAAAGACCACAACAACCCGCACCAAGGATTCCGAGGATGATGGAGATCGGTTTTGGCGGTTGAAGGTTGTGGGGTTTCCACCGTAACAAGATGAAAAGCAAGGGAATGAGGTGCAGTCGGGATTCCCGAGCTTTGGCTGCAAAGATCACCAAAAAGGTGTTGATGAAGAGAAGGATGAGAAAGGCCTTCCGATCTTTCTTTGGTTGCTGAAACAGAAAAAACAACGTTGGAAAAAAGGTGAGAAAGAAGTAAAGAATGGTTTCAATGGAAAAGGTTTGATTTTGGAAATTGTATTTCACCAATAGCTGCCATCGGTCATGCATTTCGGTGGAAAGGTGTTTCCCTTGAAAAAAATATGGAACCATTCCAACGAGCAAGACCAAGACCCAACGAAAGGATAAGCGATTTTCCACCCACAGCCATGGGAGTAAGAAAAGAAGGGCTGTTTCCCGAGTTAGGATGGCCAGAAGTGCGAAAACACCTGAAGCCCATTGTTTCTTTGATAAATAAGTGGTGAAGCCCAATAAAAACAGCCAAAGAAAAGGTTCTTCAAAGGTGTATTGGGAAGGAAACCAAGCGAATAAAACCGGAAAGCTGAAAAAGAAAAGAAAAACGGGAAGAATATTTTGGCCATTACGCTTTAACCATAAAAATCCGAAAGCAACCATGGCCAAGCATTCGCTGAAAATAAAGCCATATCCGGAAATGGATGTTGGGAAAAGTCCGTACCAAAAATTGGAGAACCACCGGCGGGCAAATGCCGGAAACTCACGGTGATAATCGATAACCGATTGAAGGTATTTTTGAGCAGGAATCTCTTTTTCTTGAAAGTCGGTCCAATCAAAGTAATTGAACATGCTTATTTTTCCAGGAAAAAAATGCAATCCCAACCATAGCAGAAAGAAAACTCCTGCTAATGAATAGATTTTAGTCCTTGAATAGTTCGGCATTTTTTAGTTTGCCAGAGTCAACCAAATCTACAAATTCTGGGATGTTTAAGAGTGCCTCGTAAAAGGGGTAGTTTTTCATGTTGTGCATATCGGTTCCAACATAAGAAATCCATCCGCGTTTCATCAATTCAAGTGCAATTTTTTGAGCTCCTTGGGAATACATTCCAGAGATCGACCCCAAGTTCAATTGAAAATCAACCTCAAAATCGAGAAGATCTTCGTATTCCTTCATGGAAGTATACAGGTAAGGGTAACGTTCTGGGTGTGCAACAATGGGCTGATAACCGTTAATCTTCAAAGCAAACAACATATCCTTCATGTTATTAGGTCGGTTGATGTAAGAAAACTCCACCAAAACCTTATTCTTGTGAACGGTTAGCAGCGGACCTGAATCAAGTTTAGATAGAAACTCATGGTCCATGTAATACTCAGCTGCTGCTCTAATCTCCCAATGCTTTCCCTCTTTCTTGATTTCTTCTCTTATTTTTTCCAGGCCAGGATTGATGGTTTCTGCAGAATTTTGGTAAAAGTCGCCCATGATGTGAGGCGTAGTAATGAACCTTTGGATGCCCAAGTCTGATAGGGACTGAAGCATGCTCATGGTTTCTTCTAAACTCTTGGATCCATCATCGATGGCGGGAATAAAATGCGAGTGCATATCACATCCCAGAATGCTTAAATTGGTTAAGCTTTCTTTCTTCTGTTTACTGCCGAATAGCTGACTAAAAAATCCCATAATTAAAGGTACACTTTTTTGCAAAAAAAAACTGCCGGTTCAGGCAGTTTTGATGATTTGGGTTGAATTTTTTTAGTCTTTCAAGATTTTGATGGCATCCAAAAGAATTTGGATACGCTCTTGATTTACCGAATAATGAATTTCTTTACCGTCGCGTTTGAAGTTTAAAATTTCAGCTTCACGCAAAATGGCCAAGTGCTGGGAAGCAACTGATTGTTCGATGCGTAATTTGATGTAAATGCGAGTTACGTTCATGCTGACGTTGGTTTCGATCAAACGAACGATTTCCAAACGCAAGGGGTGATTGATCGCACGGAATACTTTTGCTGTATTTTTAAGGTCTTTCAGAGTTAACTGGCTAACCAAAGATTTAGCTTCTACCATTTTTCTTCGTGTTTAAATATCAGGTTAACACAAATGTAATATTAAAAATCTGTACTTCCAAAAGTTCAAGTAAAAAAAATAAAAATATTTTCTTTTTTGGAGGCTGATTGTTAAACGATTAACCCATGAATGAGTTCACTTTTTCCCAATTGATTAGGTTGAAAAATGCCGAAATATAGTCGGGACGGCGGTTTTGGTAGTGCAAATAATAGGCATGTTCCCAAACGTCTAAACCAAGGATTGGTTGACCACCGCAATATCCTAAACCGGGCATCATGGGGTTGTCTTGATTGGGCGTGCTGCAAATTTCCAATGAGCCATCGGCATGCAAGCACAACCACGCCCATCCAGAACCAAAACGTGTTGTTGCAGCTTTGGTGAATTCAACTTTGAAACTTTCGTAAGAACCGAAAGTCTTTTCAATGGCTTCGCCAATTTTTCCGGTTGGCTCTCCACCACCGTTGGGCGAAAGAATACTCCAGAAAAAAGTATGGTTCCAATGTCCACCACCGTTGTTTCGAACCGGGGTATTATCCTTGCAAACGTTCATCAATTCTTCCAAGCTTTTGCCTTCCAATTCGGTACCAGCTACGGCATTGTTCAAATTAGTGATGTAGGCTTGATGATGCTTGGAATGGTGGATTTCCATGGTACGAGCATCAATATGGGGCTCTAACGCATCGTATGCGTAGGGCAATTGGGGTAATTCAAAACTCATAACTTTTTATTTTGCGAATGATACTGCTCTTTTCTCACGAATCACGGTCACCTTGATTTGGCCAGGGTACTGCATTTCGTTTTGGATTTTTTCTGAGATGGAAACGCTCAAAAGATCGGATTGTTCATCGGTTACTTTTTCCGATTCTACAATAACCCTCAATTCACGTCCAGCTTGAATAGCATAGGATTTTTGAACGCCGTTGAAACCATTTGCGATGGATTCCAATTCTTTCAAACGCTTCAAGTAGCTTTCAACCACTTCTCGGCGAGCGCCTGGTCTTGCACCAGAAACAGCATCGCACGCTTGAATGATGGCCGAAATGGGATCGGTCATTTCAATTTCATCGTGGTGAGCTCCAATAGCGTTGCATACCACTGGATGTTCGTTGTATTTCTTGGCCAACTCCATTCCTAAAATGGCGTGAGGCAATTCTGGATTATCGTCGGGTACTTTACCAATATCGTGCAACAATCCGGCGCGTTTGGCCAACTTCGGATTCAATCCCAGCTCTGCTGCCATGGTGGCACAAAGGTTGGCCACTTCACGGGAGTGTTGCAATAAATTCTGACCGTAAGAAGAGCGGTAGCGCATTTTTCCAACCAATCGAACCAATTCTTTGTGCAATCCGGTAATTCCCAAATCGATGCAAGTGCGCTCACCGATTTCCATGATTTCATCTTCGATTTGCTTCTTCACCTTGACTACCACTTCTTCAATGCGAGCAGGGTGAATACGGCCATCGGTTACCAATCGGTGCAAACTCAAACGAGCAATTTCCCTGCGAAGAGGATCGAAACAAGACAGAATTACGGCATCGGGGGTATCGTCTACAATCACTTCAACTCCCGTTGCGGCTTCAAGTGCACGAATGTTTCTTCCTTCACGTCCGATGATTTGACCCTTAACCTCATCCGATTTGATGGGGAAAACAGAAATAGAATTCTCGATGGCGTGTTCGGTGGCTGTGCGTTGAATGGTTTCGATCACTACTTTCTTCGCTTCTTTCGCAGCGGTAGATTTTGCCTCGTCGATCACCTCTTTCACTTGGGCCAAGGCTTTTGCACGTGCTTCTTCTTTTAGTGCAGAAATCAACTCGTTTTTAGCTTCTTCGGCCGATACTCCAGCAATTTTCTCCAATCGGCTAACGGCTTCATGATGAGCTTTATCCAATTCTCCTTTTCGGGTTGTTAATTGTTCTTGAAGCTTTTCAGTTTGCGATTGTGCTTGGGTTAATTCCTGCTCTTTGCGCGCTACTTGTTCCATTTTTTGGGACAATTGCTGGTCGCGCTGTTTCGCTTTCTGCTCTTTCTCGTTCAATTCGCGATTTCTTCGTTCAACGTCTTGGTTGTAATCTCGGCGCTGCTGATCGAATTTTTCTCGAATTTCTAATTCTTTTTCTTTAGCGATGTTTTTAGCCTTTTCATCGGCTGTTTTTAAGATGGCTTCAGCTTCTGCTTTTGCCTTGATTTGCTCTCCTTTAAACATGGAGAGAAGTAAGTTGCGGCCTAGGAAGAACCCTGTTCCTCCACCAACCACTGCGGCAATAATGTAACCTATAATTTCCATTAGATCTGTGATTTAATGGCTAAATAGGCGGTTATCTCAAAGTCCTTTTTCGATCAATCCTTCAATCAGCACTAATTTTTGCGAAACTTCGCTTTGGGCTTTATTTTGAACCTGTTGCAATCGCTCAAATTCTGTTGCGAAATACAAGGCACACATCGAAAGTAAATCAACCGGATCGGCTACAGAATAAGAATCCATGAATGTACGAAGCTTTTCGTTCACAGCTTCCGCAGCTTGACGAACCTGATTCTCGTCTTCCGGCGCTATCGATAGCGGGTATTGACGATTACCAATGCTTAATTTTATTCTGATCTTATCTTCCATAGTTTGAGGCTAAGCGCATACTTAACCGATTTTGTTGTCGATATTTTTGATTATTAAGTCTATTTCTCTTTTTAATTCTTCAAATTTTTCCACCGGAACCATGTTTCCTCCTTGATGAAGCTTTTGCTCCAGATCTTGAAGGCGTTGATTCAATTCCAAATTGACCCGAACCAGGGTTTGGTTCTCATCTCGAACCGAATGGAGTTCAATGCGTTGTTGTTCAACGATAGAACTTAACCGATTGGCTTTGAGATAGATGCGGTCTAACGTGGTAAGTAATGATTCCAACATGTTGTGTTATTGACGAATGATGGCTCCGTTTTGTTGCTCAAAGGTAACCATTAATTTCTGCATTATTTGATCAACTTCTTCACTCTTCAAAGTTCGGGTTGGATTTCGGAAGGTGAACTTCAAACCGTAGGACTTTTTACCCGTTTCCAACGACTTTCCTTCATAAACATCAAAAACATTCATCGATTCCAAATCGGCAAAGTCCAATTCTTGCATCGAATGTTGCAAATCCCTAAACAGCACTTTTTGATCGACAACCAAGGCCAAATCGCGTTCCATCGCCGGAAACTTGCTGGGCTCATGGAAAGAAATCTTCTCTTGAGTGGCCATTTCTTTCACCACTTCCCAATTGATTCTTGCATAGAAAACATCCTGTTTGATGTCCATTTTCTTCAGCAACGGCTGATTTACCCGTCCGATTTCACACAGAACCCGGTTTTTAACTTTGTATTTTAATCCGTTGTTAAAAATTTTGTTTTTGAATTCAGAAACCTCGGTGGTTTGAATATTCAACCGTTTGAAAATGTTGTGAACAATGGCATTCAGTTGGTAAAAGTCCGATTTTTGTGGCTGTTGGTACCAGTGTTCTTCGTGGGTGTTCCCGGTGAGCCAAATGCCCAACAATTCCGTTTCGAAATATTTCTCCATACGGGTGGTGTGGCTAACCCCAAACTCGAAAAATTTCAAGTGGTGCTGCTGTCGCGCCAAATTGTATTGAATCGTTTTTAATCCACCGTACAACAAATTATTCCGAAGAATGGATAGCTCCTCACTCAAAGGATTTTTTAGGGCAATGATCTCGTCTTCGGGAAGGTCAATGAACTCGATAGCCTCCTTAGAAGTTAGAGAATTATTGAGGATTTCAAAGTAACCATTTCCTGCCAAGTGGAAGGAGGTCAGTTGTTTGATTCGGTATTTCTGTTGTTTTTTTGGGAAAGTGTCGCCAAACGAAACTACCCCGGTGAAAGGAATATTCTCGAACCCATAAATCCGCAAAAATTCTTCAATCACGTCGATTTCTCGGGTTACGTCCGTACGGTACGTGGGCGGTTGAATCAGCAATACATCGCTGAAGTCCTGAATTACCCGAATGTCCAAATGTTCCAAAATGGATTTTAGATCGGTTTTATTGACTTTAAAACCGAGGTATTTTTCCAAATGGAACATGGAAAGGTGAATTTGCGGGCCTTCAACCGGATGAGGGTACTCGTGAAGTTCGCCCGCAACCATGCCTCCAGCAATTTCAAGAATGAGAGATACCACCCGCAGCATGGCATTTTTCGGACCATTCGGGTCGGTACCACGCTCAAAACGGTAGGCCGCGTCGGTTTTCAATTCGAACCGTTTGGAAGCAGCACGAACTACGCTGGCATCAAACCAAGCGGCTTCCACCAAAATATTCTTGGTTTCAGCTGAGATGGAACTGCTATTTCCTCCAATAACTCCGGCCATGGCCAAGTTCTCCGATTCATTTTGAACCATCAATTCCTGCCCGGTTAAGGTGTATGATTTTCCGTCCAGCGCAAGGAAAACATCGTTTTCCTTGGACATTCCCAGATGAATTTTTCCACCGGTTTTGTCGTAATCAAAAGCATGAAGCGGTTGCCCCATTTCCAACATTACGTAGTTGGTCGCATCAACAATGGAGTTGATCGGACGGATACCTACGGCATTCAAACGGTTTTGCAACCACAAGGGAGATGGACCTACCTTAACGTTTTTCACCACAAGTCCGTAGTAGTTTTTGCACTTCCCGGTTTCATCCAATTGAACAGCAATCGGAAGCATATCGGTATTGGGGAATTTTCCTGGATATTCAGGGAAAACCATGGGTTTGCGAAGAAAAGCGCACAAATCTCGAGCAACGCCCATGTGAGAAATGGCATCGGTTCTGTTGGGCGTAATGGCTACCTCCAAAATGGCATCGGAAGTTGCTCCTAAGGCTTCAGCCACAGAAATTCCAATGGGGGTATTCGGTGGTAACACCCGTATTCCGTCGTGGCTTTCACCCAAACCAACTTCGTCGTCGGCACACAACATGCCTTCGGAAACTTCTCCTCTAATTTTTGCTTTTTTGATCTCAAAAGCATCGCCCTTGCTGGGATGAATGATGCAACCCACGGGCGCAACAATAACTTTTTGACCTTCAGCAACGTTGGGCGCCCCGCAAACAATATCCAATAATTCACCTGTCCCAACATCAACCTTGGTGCACGATAATTTATCGGCATTCGGGTGCTTTGTAGTCGATTTTACTTCTCCAACAATGAGGCCGTCTAAACGGGGGCCAATTTGCTCAATATGTTCTACTTCTAACCCGGTTTGGGTAAGAATTTCAGCTACTTTTTCGGCGGTTAACGGCTCGCCAACGTAATCCAACAACCAATTCAGAGATACTTTCATGAACGCACAATCCTTTAAGAAAGCAAAGTTACAAAAATTTGTTGCGGCTTGGGAATACGTTTGAACCAAAAACAGAAACCCAATTTTCTTTGTTACCCGATAACGCTTAAAATCAGCGAACTTTGTACGATGCACGGATTCGGAAGTTGGAAATTATTCCCCCCTATTTTTCTTAACGGTCGCTTAATTTCTCCTGAAATGGCCACCAAAGCAACTCCCACTTCCGATGAAAGTTGGGAGGTGGCCTTATTTGCGTTCTTAAATCGGTGGTATTCCGAAGCCCCCACCATGGAGTTTTTTACCTCAGGAACCACGGGAGAACCCAAACGAATCGAATTATCCAAAGACGTGATGCGGGCTTCGGCTCGGCAAACCATTTCGTTTTTTCAACTGGAAGCCGGAAGCCGAGCTTTGCTGTGCATCCATCCCCAATACATCGGTGGTGCCATGATGCTGGTTCGAGCCATGGAAGGCGGTTTGCATTTGGATGCCGTGGCGCCTCAAAATTTGTCGGAACTCTTCCCCATCAACCATCAATATCATTTTGTGGCCATGGCTCCGCTTCAGGCAGAGAAATTAACCCAACAACTGGGCAGCACTTGGACTTCGTCCTTTCAACACATTCTTTTGGGAGGAACCGGACTTTCTGAGTCCCAACAAACGATGTTTGCCCAACTCCCTGCCGAGAAAATGTGGATGGGATTTGGGATGACCGAAACATCTTCCCACATTGCTCTTCAATCACTTTCTAATCTATCTAAAGGTTTTCAATTGTTGCCCGGAATCGAAGCTCGAACCAACGAGGAGGGATGTTTGCAAGTTCGGGGTGCCATTACCGAAAACAAATGGCTTTCTACCAACGATTTGGTGGAATTGAAATCAAATCTCCTTACTTTTTTAGGAAGAATCGACGATCAAATTAATTCTGGAGGAGTGAAAATTTCACCGGTTCAAGTGGAAAAGATGATTCTTGCCAATCTTGAAAAAAGAAGTATTCCTTCCTTTGAATTTGCCGTTTCCTCGGTAAAAGATGATTCTTTGGGAGAGGCCTTGGTTTTCGTTAGCCAACAAAAACTCGCCGTTAAATTGAAAGATGTGAATGTTGGCTTGCCAACCTACCACAACTTGAAGAAAAGTTACGTCGTGAAAAATTTCCCTTTGAATGAACAAGGAAAATTGAACCGAAAGCAATTGAAGATTATTTTAGAGTCATGTCATCCCACCACACCGTAAGAGAAAAACAAGAACCGGCACTCTTGATTGCCGATGGAATCATTGCTTGGAATTCCCTGTTTGAATTGTTGGAATGGAGCCCAACGGTGGTGGCCTTGGATGGAGCCGCTCGCCGAATCATGGAGCAAGGAATAAAAGTCGATTGGGTGATCGGCGATTTCGACTCGGAAACGGAAATCAGCGAGTTGTTGCAGCTTCAGCCCGATGTTCGCATCATGAAATTGGAAGACCAAGATTGCAACGATTTAGAAAAAGGATTGCAATTTTTAGTGAAGGATGGGCATTCGGCTTGTCATATTTTGGGTGCCTCCGGCGATCGCTCCGACCATTGGTTAGAAAATTTGAGTGTGTGCATGAAGTACATTCCCCACATCAATTGGCAATGGATTGGCACACACGATCGGTTGTACCCGGTTCCACAGCCCTTCAAGAAGTATTACGAAAAAGGAGTTGGCTTGGGTTTGATGCCGTTTCCGGAGGTTTCCGGACTTTCGGCCACCAACTTGGTTTGGGCGGTAGAAAACATCGATTTAAAGTTGGGTTTGCGAACGGGCAGCAGCAATCGGGTGGCCGAAACGGGTTGGGTGGAGATCTCCTACCAATCGGGCGAAGTTCTGTTGGTGGAGTATTGGGATTAAGCCCTTCGCCCGATTTTTCCTATCTTTGAATCCTAATTATTGGTTTTGGAAGGAAAAAAGACGTTGGTCAAATTTGCCGGTTTAACGGTTATCCTCAATCTGTTGGTGAAACCCATTTGGCTTTTCCTTTTCGACCGAAAAGTACAAGCTACCTTGGGCAATGCCGATTATGGAACCTACTTTTCGGCCTTCAACGTAGCTTTTTTGGCTTCCATCGTTCTCGATTTTGGGATGAGTTACTGGAACAACCGGGCGTTGGCTTTCGACGAAGCGAAACAAAGAAAATACCAACAAGCCATCTTCACTTTAAAAGGATTCTTCTCCTTGATGTTCCTGGGTTTGGGATTGTGTTTGTCGTTGCTTACTTCCTTGAAAGGAGATGCATTGCTGCTCTTTTGGGGCGGCATGATGTTGCAGTGGTTCAGCCATTGGTTATCGTTTTTTCGTTCGGTGCTTTCGGGAATTCAAAAGTTTGGTTGGGATGCTTTCTTTTCGGTTTTGGATCGTTTATTGGCCATGTTTGGTGTGGGTTGGCTTTTGTGGGATCACCGAATCAGCGCGTCGACGTTTGCGTGGATTCAAGCGGCATCTTACGCGCTCAGCGCTTTTTTGGTGTTTCTTCTCTTACGCCGATTTCAATTCCGTTGGAGTTTCAGCTCCAATCCCGGTATTTTTAAAGAAATCCTCCGATCCTCGTTTCCGTTTTTTGTGATGGTCATGGCCATGTCGCTCTATGCCCGATTGGATGGAATCATGTTGGATCGGGTATTCCAATTGCCGAAAGAAGCCGGCGCCTATGCTGCTTTTTTTAGGTTGTACGAGGCCGGCATCATCTTTCCTACCCTTATTGCCGGGGTCCTTACTCCCCTCGTTGCCCGTCATTTAGGTTCTGGCCTTTCCATTGCTGATGTTTTGCAAACCGGAGCATCGTGGATCTTACTTCCAGCTATTGGGGTGGTTGGAGCACTTTTCTCTTATCCCCAACCAATTTTTGATGTTGTTTACCAAGGAGATGCACTGCCTTCAGATTTAATTCAAGCGTTGTTTCCCATGGTGGGTTTGGTCTTTTTCTTTCACTCGGTTGTTCTCTTGTATGGAGCAACATTAACCGCGATGGGTGAATTGAAATGGTTGATCTTTTGGGCTTTAGGATCTGCAGTGCTGGCACTCCTTTTTCACGTAATCCTTATTCCAACCCACGGTGCCCTGGGAGCCGCTTGGGCAACCGCAGTTGGGCATGGTTGCATGGCGATCGGTTGTTTTTGGGGCGTATTAAAAAAGTCGGGACTTAAAAAGGAACTGTTGAAAAAAGGCTGGAGAATTGGAATATTTCTCTCGTTGCTGCTTGCCTTCTTGTATTGGGATCCGCTGGTTTTTGAATTGGGTTTGTGGGTTTGGTTCTTGATGTTAGGCTTGAGCGCTGTAATGTTGAGGTTATTGGATCTTCGAACCTTTTCTTTATTTTTGAAAAAATCGGCATGAACAATTACCGCGAAACCCTTTATTCCAATTACTTTTCGACTCAAATTCGGGCTACCGTGGCCGATGAAGCATGGACCCATCGTGTATTTTCCAAAGAGATTTTGCCGCACCTGACCGGGTTTGAACATAAAAACATCGGGGAGTTGGGGTGCGGACACGGGAATTTGTTGCGATTTTTAAAGAAGAACGGTTTTCAGCATTTAACGGGGTGCGATTTGAGCGAGGAACAAGTAGAACTCGCCCAAAAAGAAGGATTTCAGGTGGTTTTGCAAGATGCGCAATCGTTCGTGGAATCAACTGAAAATTGGGATGCCATGCTGGCCATTGATGTTTTGGAGCATCTCACAAAAGACGAAGCGGTTGCCTTGTTGAAACAAATTCGTGGCAGAATCAATGCCGGAGGAAAGTTGGTGATTCGGGTGCCTAACGCCGACGCTGCTGTGGGTGGTTCGTATTTGTGGAGCGATGTTACCCACGAATTGTTTTTGAATGCGGCTTCCGCTAGGCAGCTCTTCCAAAGTTGCGGATTTCAAGATGTTGTGGTATTGGGAAGTTTTTCCATGGCGCGCGGTTGGAAACGTTTTTTATCCATTCCCTTGCGCGGCATCATCGAACTGATATTAAAACTCACCCATTTGGCTTACGGGGTAGGTTCAACCGGAAAGATCTGGACGCCCAACCTGATTATTGTGGCAAAGAAAGCCAAATGAGCTGCTAATTTTAAGGATTAATTTTCCGTTTCCTTTTCTTTTACTTCTATCTTTGCTCGAAAATAATTCGGCATGCAATTCGAACGCAATAACCTCACGAACGAGGAACTTCTTCACTTGTATCAATCCATTTTAAAACCCCGCATGATTGAGGAAAAAATGCTCAATTTATTGCGTCAGGGGCGTGTTTCCAAATGGTTTTCAGGCATCGGACAAGAGGCGATTGCGGTGGGGTCGACCTTGGCTTTGCACGAGGACGAATACATTTTCCCCATGCACCGCAATTTGGGCGTTTTCACATGCCGCCAACTTCCGTTGGGGAAACTCATTGCGCAATGGCAAGGAAAGAAAGAGGGGTATTCCAAGGGAAGGGAACGTTCTTTCCACTTCGGAACCAACGAGCACCATGTGGTGGGGATGATCTCTCACTTGGGTCCGCAAATGGCATTGGCCGATGGCGTTGCTTTGGCACATAAAATAAAAGGAGAAAAGAAGATTTCATTGGTGTACACCGGCGATGGTGGTTCCAGCGAAGGCGATTTTCACGAAGCGTTGAACGTTGCAGCCGTTTGGAAGTTACCGGTGATCTTTTTGGTTGAAAACAACGGATACGGTTTAAGTACCCCAAGCGACGAGCAGTTCGCCTTCCAGCAATTCATCGATAAAGGAATTGGATACGGAATGCGAGCCGTTCAAGTTGATGGAAATAATTTGTTGGAGGTTTATCAAACCGTAAAACAACTGTCCGAAGAAATGCGGGAAAATCCGCATCCCATTCTTTTGGAATGCATCACGTTTCGCATGCGTGGGCACGAAGAGGCCAGCGGTACCAAATATGTTCCTCAAGAATTGTTTGACCTTTGGGGAAAGAAAGATCCATTAGAAAATTATCAAAAATTCCTCATAGAAGAAGGAGTACTTTCCCAGGATATGGTGGACGTTTACCGAAAAGGAATCTCGGAAGAAATTTTATCGGCCATTGATTATGCTTTCGGATTGCCGGAAGTGGTTCCTAATTCAGAGGAAGAACTTCAAGATGTTTATGCACCGGAGAATTTTACCTCCGTTGCCCCAAGTTCCACCACCAAATCGATGCGCTTTTGCGATGCCATTACCGATGGTTTGGATCAAGCCATGGAAAAGCATTCCAATTTGGTATTGATGGGTCAGGATATTGCCGAATACGGTGGCGTTTTTAAAATTACCCAAGGATTTGTCGAAAAATTCGGGAAGGACCGAGTGAGGAATACGCCGCTTTGCGAAAGCGCCATCCTTGGAGCTGCATTGGGTTTATCCATTAAGAAGCACAAAGCCATGGTGGAAATGCAATTTGCCGATTTTGTGACGAGTGGATTTAATCAGATTGTAAATAATTTGGCAAAGATGCATTACCGTTGGGGACAAAACGCCGATGTAGTGGTGCGGATGCCAACGGGAGCAGGAGTAGGAGCGGGGCCATTTCATAGCCAAAGCAATGAAGCCTGGTTTTTCCATACTCCTGGATTGAAAGTGGTTTATCCATCCACCCCTGCGGATGCAAAGGGGTTGTTGATTTCGGCTTTCGATGATCCGAATCCGGTCATGTTTTTCGAACATAAAGCGTTGTACCGCAGCATTGAAGGAGATGTTCCTGAAGGATATTTCAACGTGCCAATCGGGAAAGCCAGGGTGGTGACCGAAGGGCAAGATGTTACGGTAGTTACGTACGGCGCCCCGGTGGTTTGGATGCAAGATTTGATTCAATCAGGCGCCTTTTCAGGCGAGGTTGAATTGATCGACCTGCGCAGTTTGATGCCGTGGGACAAAGAAACGGTGTTCGAATCGGTTCGGAAAACAGGGAAAGTTTTGGTGCTTACCGAGGATTCTTTAACGGGGTCCATTGCATCTGAAATTGCCGCCGAGATCGGTGAAGGTTGTTTCAAAAACCTTGACGCTCCCGTTGCTCGTTTAGGAGCTTTGGACACGCCCATACCGTTCGCCATTTCACTTGAAGAGAATTTTTTACCGAAGAAAAAATTGATTTCAGCGGTTGAAAATTTATTGAGTTTTTGATTTTCTGAATTTTATTGGTTATTTTAGCCAATCCTAACCTCCAACCATGGCTATGAAGAAGCAACTTCTTACCTTCCTATTTTTATTTGGATTTTTTGCCGTTTCGCAAGCGCAATTCCACAATCCACAATGTTTTACTTGTCCTCGAACACAAGTTTGTTCCAAGTTTTTTGATGATTTTGAAGGCGCACAAAAGTTCCGTGTGAACCTTGGTTCTGGCCTTCCAGCTGAGAACAAATGGATTCTTGATTCAACCTATGCCTTTCAAGGCCGACGTGCGATTCTTGGAAAAGTAACGTACAATACTGCTTCCGGGATTCAAGGCAAGGTTTATTACGAGTCGGATACTTTCTGTACTTACGGTAACCAAGAAGTCTTTTTGAATTTTGCGCACATTTGTAAAATTTCTCCCTTCGATACCGGTTTCATTGAAATTTCAACCAATGGAGGTCCTTGGGTAAAAATTACGTGTGACAATACTGCAACGCCGAATATTTTTGAAGGAAATACACAATACGTTTTGGATGGTGATGATATGGTTACCTTCAAAAATGGCGATAATTTTGTGAATTCGGCCTCATATCCAACCGTTTGGCGTCCAGGTGTTACCGTAAATCCTCAAATTTCTTGGTACAAAAGAGAAAAGTTTGACATTTCCGGTTTGGCAGCAAATGCCTACAACGTGAAGTTTCGTTTTGGCTTGGTATCCGACGTTTCCAATCCCAATCCAGATTATGGATGGTTGATCGATTCTGTTCATGTTACCTTCTCTTTATCTGAAATTATTCCTCCGGTTATCAGCCACCTTCCTTTAACCGGTGCTCAATTTGGAATCGATCAAAACATTCCAGCAGTGATTACCGACCGAAGTGGTATTCCCTTGAAGTCGGGAGTGAAAGCTGCCCGCGTTTTGTACAAAATCAACGGTGGCGGTTTGGATTCGGTTTCCATGTCCCGCGTTACCGGCGATAATTTTGCTGGTTTAGTTGCTCGCCCGCGAGTTCAAGACGGAGATACGGTAGAGTATTATTTGTGGGCACAAGATTCATCTTTCAGTGAAAATGAAGCGGTTAATGCTCCAACTCCTGGTGGATTTTACAAATACTGGGTTTCTGGTGCTCCTTTCGTAGAATGGCCAGGTCCAGGAACTCAGTATCCCAATGGTCCTGTGTATACTGGCGATGCTTATTTGAATGGACCTCCATGTTTGGAAGTAACCATGGACGATGCATCCGGATTGCGTATTGCTCGCTTGTATTACCGCAAAAACAACGGTCCATTGGATTCTTTGAACATGACGTTCAAAGGGTTGAATCCAGTAGGAAGAAAAATTTATGAAGCCTGCATTACCGGGATCAATGCCAACGATTCGGTAACGTATTGGGCTTATGCTGTAGATTCTTCAGCGAGAAGATATTTTACTTACATGCCGAATGTGCCAGCGGGCGATACCCCGAGGTATTTCATTGCTCGTCAAGCGTTGGGTTTCCCCTTCCGTGATGATGTTGATTCTGCATCGCAGTGGTCGTTCGCAGCTCCCAATTTGGGATGGCACCGTGCGAGCATCAACGCAACAGCAAAATCACCCATCAACGGACCTGCTCGAAGTGGAAATTTGGTTTATATTACCGATAGCACTGCGAACTACCGAAACGGAAGCAATTACGAATTGATTTCTCCCGTTTTAAGTTTCTTGGGAATTACCAATGCTACCCTATCTTTTTTCCAATGGCGCGATGTGAATAACAACAACACCAATCCTACCGCAACACGTGGATTAGGGGATGCATTCACCATTGAATATTCGGAGAATTTCGGTCCTTGGTTGAACTTGAATAATACAGCCATTGGAACAACCAACAATTGGTACAACCGAAATAACTTCAATTTGTACAGCTTTGGTGGATTTGATGGAACGACCAACGGTTGGATCAAAAGTGAGATTTTACTTACTCCATTGGATAACAAGCAAAATGTTCGTTTGAGATTTTTATTGAAATCCAACGCAACGTTGAACGGTGCTGGAGTAGCGATTGATGATATTGCTGTAACTCGTCCTGTTTCTGATGATATGGGTGTGTTCACCATTTTGCGTCCAGGAAGTGAATTGAAAGAAGGAGCGGTTGATAGTATTTTCGCAGTTTTCAGAAACAATAGCGGCTTTCCGATTACCAACACCCCAGTTGGATACAAAGCTGCGGGCCGAGTTGGAAGCAAAACCATTACTTTCCGTGCTCCTTTATTGCCTTATTCTCTTTCCGATACCATTTTTGTAGACACCTTTACGGCGCCTCGATTCAGTTTCAATACCTGCGTTTATACCCAATACCCGAACGATCCGAACTCTTCCAATGATTCGTTTTGCGTAACAACCTACGGTGTGCCTTCATTACCACTTCCGTTTTTCGATAATTTCGATACTGTTACCAATATGTTTGTGAGCAGAACGGAAAATTCTATTGCTCCACAATGGCAATTGGGTACTCCTGTAAAGGCTAATTTGAATTCCTCCTTCACTGCACCCAATTGTTGGGTTACTCAAACCGCTAATGCGTATTCTCCGAATGCGGTATCAACGGTATATTCTCCTTATTTCGATTTTTCAACAGCAGTTAATACGAAAATTTCGTTTTTCCAAAATCGTGCAATGGGAAGCAACGGCGCAGTTCGTTTGCAATACACCTTGAACAACGGGTTGAACTGGTTTAACCTTGGTACCACTGGGGTTGTTCCTCCGAATGGTCAGTTCTGGTACAATGCCGTTCAAAGCGGTGAAGCTGCTTGGACGGGTAACTCAGGTGGTTGGGTAAAATCTGAATTGCGTTTGCCTTCCATCTTTGATTATCAGACAGCACCGGTACGTTTCCGATTCATCTTGGTAGCCTCTTCGGCAGGTGGACAGGGATTTGCATTCGATAATTTCTCGGTTCAATTGCCACCCGCAAAAGACGCAGGTGTGATCTCAATTTTAAGTCCAGCTGCTGCTCCAACGGCGCAGCCAACCAACGTAACCATTCAAGTTCAAGTGAAAAACTTTGGACGTGATACGCTTTACCAAGTGCCCATCAACTACGTTCGACGTTCTGGACCGAAATGGTTAGCTACCAATTACGTTAAACCAAACGATACATTGGCTCCCGGTGCAATTGGAATTTATGACGTAACAGGATTTACCTCTTTGGATTCGTTTTTTGGAGTTTATAGCCTCTGTCTCTTTACCGATGTACCTAATGATGGTGATTTGTCGAACGATACCGTTTGTCGTTCCATTCGAGAAATTTATCGCCGTGAGGCTCAATTTTTAAATTTGGTGAGTCCCGTGTATGGACTTTGTACTCCGGCGTTCAATCAAACGGATGTGTGTGTTCGAGTAAGGAATAACGGACATGCTAACTTGGATAGTTTGACTATTTTTTGGCCCAATGGAGCAGCAATGGATTCGTTTGTTATTCCGGCTACGGGTGCAAATATGAATTTGGCAACTGGGCGTGATACCGTGATTTGTGTTCCTGGAAAATTTGTTCGCATTGCTCCAGGTCCGAATAATTTTTATTTGAATCTTGGGCAATTGCACGATGGAATTCCAACCAACAATAGCCTAGGAAATATCACCATCACCGGAACCCCAATGGTTGTACCCGATACATCTTGGACTTTTGACGGTTCCAATCCTAAGCGAGATATCTGTCAAGATACCGTAGGAGGTTCTGCTTCTCCTTCCTTACCAGCTAGTGCAGTTGGATTCAATGGAACAGATGGATTAGAATACTCTGCCGCAACAACGTCACCTGCGTGGACGAATGTTACCAACGCTAACGTTTGGGGAAATACCAACATGGCCTATCGTTCAAAAGATGCCATTTTGGTTGATACAAGAGGCAAAACAAACGTGCATATCAAGTTCCGTTTGCACCAAGTTTGTACCGGTACGGGTACCTTAAGAGGTCAAGCTGCATTCCGAATTACTGCGAATGGCGTACAAGCTTCTCAAACGTATTTGTGCTACAACGATCCGAACATGAATAATCTGATTGATGTGGATTTATCCCCATACTATCAATTGGGCAAACCCATGGTAATCGGTTTAGAATCGAAAAATAGTCCACCCACTTTCAGTGGTACAGCCGGAACTCGAATTGACGATATCACCGTTTACAACGAGTTGAAACATTCTGCAAAAGCCAATGCGGTGATTACGATTCCACCATTGTTGAAAGTAGGCGATAATGATTCGCTCAAGATCAATATTAAAAACACCGGGGTTCTTCCGCTGACGAAAGTTCAATCGGGCGCTAGAATTAATGGCACTACATGGCCCAACCAATCCATTACCGGATTAAGCATTCAACCAGGGGATAGTTTTGATTACGTTTATCCGTTTGTTTTCCAACCCATCGCTGGTTTAAATGACATCTGTGTATGGACCTTGTTGCCGAACGATTCGATTGATCAAAACCGTTTCGACGATACGCTTTGCTACACACCTACCGCATTTGATACCATCAATAATTTGTTATCGACTCCTTATTGCAACGATTTTGATTCTGGGAAACCAAAGTGGGTAACGTTGAACGCTAAAACCTACCAACCGATCAACAACGATTGGCAAGAAGGAGCGCCCTCGAAAAATTTCTTGGATGCTGCCTTTAACGGTACCAATGCATGGGTAACTGAATTGGATACGTTGTATTCTAAGAATACGAGTTCCGCTTTATTCACCCCTATTTTTGGAATTCTTCCTGGCCGTTGCTACGACATGACCTTCATGCACAAATTTGACATGGACACGACCGGTGACGGAGGTACCTTGGAATTTACAGTTGATAATGGAACCAAGTGGGAGCAATTCGGAGCCATTGGATCAGGTTGGTTCAACCAATATTACATTCCAAGCTTGTGGGATTTCTCTACTTCTCCCAATTTGTTTGGTGGTGGATGGACCGGTAAATCCAACGGATGGGTGCGTGGTAAAAATACCTTCAGTTTGGATTCTACCAAATTTACCCTTCCAAACTATTCCGTGATTTTCCGCTTCCGATTCTCCTCCGACTTTACCATTGATAAAGAAGGATGGGCCATCGATAGCTTCTGTTTGTCGTACTCGGGTTCTGCTTGTAAACCTACTTCTGTTCGCAACCTAAAAGGCGAATCGTGGGTAGTGAATCAAATCTATCCTAATCCTACTTCCGATCGTGCAACCTGGAGCTTCGCATTGCCTTTCGCTGGCCGTGTGGTTTACCAAATTCAGGATCTTACCGGCAAAGTGATCGAAGTAAAAGATTTGGGTGTTCTAACCGCAGGACAAAATCAAATCGATTTGAATACCACTCAAATTCCAGCAGGTGCTTACTTCATTACTTTGCAGTACCAAGGCCTGAAAACGACACAAAAATTAATGATCGCAAAATAAAATTGAAAAGCGTCTGAAAATTCAGGCGCTTTTTTTTGGTTACTCCGATTTTGTTATTAAATTTGCACTCCCAAAATTTCGATTCATGAAAAAAGGTATTCACCCAGAAAAGTACAGAACCGTTATCTTCAAAGATATCTCTAACGATTATATGTTTTTGACCAAGTCTTGCGCTGATTCCAAAGAAACAGCTGCTTGGGAAGATGGAAACGAGTATCCAGTGGTTAAAGTCGAGATTTCTCACAAATCTCACCCTTTCTACACAGGTAAACAAACCTTCGTAGATACTGCTGGTCGTATCGATAAGTTCCGTAACAAGTACAACAAGAAATAAGAAAACTTTTCTTTGTTTTTATACACACCCCGAGTTTTTACGCTCGGGGTGTTTTATTTTTATGCTATGAACGTTGTGTTATTCGACGATGCGTCTTCGGAGCATTTACGACCCTTTACTTTATCGAAACCTTCCGCCTATTTGCGTACCGGTATCCTTACCAATGTAGAGCGTTGGAAGCAGGGGTTATCCCCAACCTCAATTTCCAATTTGCCATTCAGGAGTTACTTGAATCCGGTTTTTGGAAAATCAGAGAATGGAGATCTTTTCATCAATGGTCGTTGGTTGCCTACCGATAAAGATTTTGCATTGCTTTTCGATTTAACTCCTTCCCAATGTTTGGTTAGTTCCAACCAAGAAGTTTTGGCGTGTAAAATCAATCCTTTGCAGGATCTTTCCAAATTGGAAAAACTTGAAGTGCTCGATGCCAAGGTTCTTCGCAAACCTTGGGAGATTTTCTCGAATGCAGGTTTTTGGATTCAACAAGATTTCCATTCCCTCACCCGCGGTCGTTCCTCCCAAGTTCTTTCCTCAACCAATCGGGTTATTGGAGATCCTGCATTGGTGTTTTTGGAGGAAGGAGCAAAGGCCGAGTGCGCTATTTTCAACACAACATCTGGCCCCATCTACCTCGGAAAAAATGCTGAAGTGATGGAAGGGGCCATCATTCGTGGACCATTTTCCTTGGGTGAAAAGTCTCAGGTGAAGATGGGAGCAAAAATTTACGAAGATTGCATCATTGGTCCGTTTTCAAAAGTGGGCGGAGAAGTAGGTAATTCAGTGATCATGGGTTATTCCAACAAAGGTCACGATGGTTATTTGGGGAATTCCGTTTTAGGCGAATGGTGCAACTTGGGAGCAGATACCAATACTTCCAATTTGAAGAATAATTATGCCCCGGTTAAACTGTGGAACTATTCCTCCAAACGGTTCGATAATACCGGCCTTCAATTTTGTGGTTTGATGATGGGCGACCATTCCAAATCGGGCATCAATACGATGTTTAACACCGGAACAGTGGTGGGCGTGGGGTCCAATATTTTTGGTGACGGTTTCCCGCGAAATTACATTCCCTCTTTTTCATGGGGTGGATCTTCCGGATTTATCCTTCACCAATTTCCAAAATTCTTGGAGACAGCAAAAATTGTTTACCAACGAAGAGGAATGGAATTTGATGAAAACTTAGTTAACCTTTTTCAGCAGATTTTTGCTGAAGAAACTTCAACAGAGCAAGATGCGTAAAAAATACATGGCAGGCAATTGGAAGATGAACCTTTTGCCATCAACTGCCCAAGAATTGGTTGAATCTTTAGCCGTTGAGGCTCCGAAACATACCCAAGTAATTTATTTCCCTCAATCGCCTTTTTTGGGTTGTATTCAGCAATGGAAATTGGGAAACGCGATGTTCGGGGCTCAAAACATATCTTCCCAATCATCCGGCGCATTCACCGGAGAAACATCGGCTGAACTTGTTCATGCCTTGGGAGGTCAATTTACCTTGTTGGGCCATTCCGAACGCCGAACGCTATTTGGAGAAACGTCGGCCCAACTCCAAGGAAAAATCGTTGCTGCGTGGAAACACCAACTTGTTCCCATCTTGTGCATCGGCGAAACCTTGGAAGAAAGGGAAAACGAACGCCATTTTGAGGTCATCAAAAATCAGTTGTTGGAATCCCTGCAAGGGTTACTTCCCATTTCAACGGATGTAATTTTGGCCTATGAGCCGGTTTGGGCCATTGGTACTGGAAAAACAGCATCGGTTGAACAGGCCGTGGAAGTTCACCGGTTTATTCGTTCAGTTTTGAATGAAATGCAGGTTGGCCTAGGCGATTCCACTTCTATTCTTTACGGAGGGAGTGTTAATGCAGGAAATGCGAAAGACCTTTTCACCCAATCGGATATCGATGGGGGATTGGTAGGAGGTGCCTCCCTAAAAATGGAAGAATTCCGAACGATTATTCAGCTTCAAGATGATTGTTTGCATGCCTGATTTTTTAGAATTAACCATCACGTCCAACCAACAACAACGGGAATTAGCCGTAGCCTTGTTGGCCGACTTCGGTTTCGATTTTTTTGAGGAGAAAGACGGCCAATTGGTGGCCTGCGGTTCCATCGAATCCATTTCAACCAACGATGTGGAAGCGTTGTTCGATGAATTTCCCCTGCTTAACGGTTTGCCCTTTTCGTGGAGAGAGGTGGAAAAAGAAAATTGGAATGCCCAATGGGAATCTCAATTTGAACCCGTTCTGGTGGATGACCGATGTTGCATTTATGCGCCGTTTCATCAGATCGAAAAAACCTATCCGCTCATGCTGGAAATCATGCCGCAAATGAGTTTTGGAACGGGACATCACCCCACCACAGCTGGGATTATTTCCTTGATGATGCGGGAAGATTGGAACGGTAAGCGGGTTTTGGATGCTGGTACCGGCACCGGGATTCTTGCCATTGCTGCACGGAAGTTGGGTGCCGGTTCCATTTTTGGGTACGACATCGATCCTTGGTCGGTAGAAAATGGAAAAGAAAATGCACTTCGAAACGGAATTACCGATTTTGAAATTGTTTTGGGTGGAAGCGAAACCGCTACCGGAAAATTCGATGTTATCCTCGCCAACATCAATAGAAACGTTCTGATCGATCAAATTCCAGCGTATCTTAACCTTTTGCAATCCAATGGAAGCATTTATTTCAGCGGTTTTTACCAACACGATTGGAAAGAATTGGAGAAGTTACTTCCTGATGGAAAAGTTGAATTTCAATTGAATGAGCCTTGGTTGGCTGTAAAATTTACCGTATGAAAAGTAGATTACTGACTTTTTTTGTAGCGTTTTTTTGGTTGGCAATTGCTCAAGGCCAAACCCTTAAATCCTTTTCAGAAACCCCTGCCGAATACATCAAACAATTGCAGGAATTCATGGATCGCGCAAAGGTGAAGGAACACTCAGAAATGGGAAAGGCCTTCATTCAAGTTTTCCAAAAAAACATGTCGCCCGACCAACAGGTTCAGGTGATTTCCACCACCAACCGAATGCTTTCAAGGAAAATGACCGTTTTTCCGTATTTCATGAACTACATGAATGCCAACATTCAACTTTCCAAAAGCCCGAGTTTTGCTACCAAGTTCGATGATTGGCATTTGGTTTTAGATACCATTTTGTTGAAGGGAGGAAAGGAATTCTCCGATTTTACCAAAATGTCGATCGAGTTGTTTGAAAACAATACCATCTTTTTTTCCCCTCGTCACAAATGGCAGATTTCAACCAACGATTACGAGTTTCAAATCATGCCCGATCAAAAGATTCGAATCGTTGCGAAAGAAACCGATCTAATTGCTCGCATTAACGTAGATTCTTCGGTGATTTCGGGAACCAGCGGTTACGCGGTTTTTCCCGATAAAGAATGGGTTGGGAAAAACGGAAGGATCGATTGGAGGCGAATGGGTTATCCGGAAGATTCACTTTACGTTAGTTTAACCGACTATAAAATCAACCTGGATGTTCCAGGATTTGATGCTGATTCCGTGTTTTACATCACACAAGGTAAGTCAACCTTGGGTCGATTTTCTGATCGGGTCATTTCATCTTCCAAAACGCAAACGAGCAATTATCCTCAGTTTTTTGCCAAAGAAACCCGAACCGTATTCAAAGATGTTTATCCTGGAATCGATTATTTGGGTCAATTCTCCATTCAAGGTTCCAAATACCTGGCGTTGGGTACCCGTGAAAACCCAGCAGTTCTTTCCCTGAAAAGAGCTGGAAAATTGGTTTTGAAGGCCTCGGCTACCTCCTTTTCATTCAGTGAAAAAAACATCCTTTCCGATCAAGCGGCGGTGGTGATTTATGTGAACTTGGATTCCATCACTCACCCCAATTTGTCGTTCAATTACACGGTAGATAATCGCCGTTTATTGCTTTTTCAAGATGTAAAAGCCATGAATCGTGCTACGTTTACCGATTCTTACCACCAAATTGATATCGATGCAGAATCGTTGCAGTGGAATCTCGACAGTAGCTTCATTGCCTTTCGGAAAACATCGGGCCTTTCGGAAGCGATTGCCGATTTCCGAAGTGTGAATTTTTATTCGGAACAAGAGTACGAGGCAATCGGTGGGATTACTTCTACCCATCCACTTCGTTTGGTTCGTCGCTTCATCAAATCAACCGGGCAAACCACCTTTAGTGCCAATTTGTTCGTGTCGTTCTCTGGATTCCCAGAAGTTGCTGCGAAAGAAATGTTGGTGAACCTATCCCGGGAAGGCTACATTACCTACGATCGACAGCAGGAAATGGTGTATGTGAAGAAGAAGTTGGATAACTATTTGGATGCGAACGATAAAAAAATCGATTATGACGTGATCAATATTCGTTCGGTGATCAAACGAAAAGACAATGGCTTTTTGGATCTATCTACCAACGAGTTGATCGTTTCTGGAGTAACTCGGGTGTTGCTTTCCGATAGCCATTCCGTATATGTTGAACCTCGTGGCAATAAAATTTCCATTGGCAAAAACCGAAGCATGTCGTTCGAAGGACACGTACACGCTGGGCCGTTGGATTTTTATGGAGATGGATTTACGTTTGATTACGAAACGTTCAAGATCAAAATGAAAAACGTAGATTCCTTGAAATTTAGGGTTTATACGGATATCGTTGGAATCAATGGCCGTCGCCAGCAATACGACCTTCGAACGGTATTTGAAAAAATCAATGGAGAGTTGTTGATCGATGAACCCAACAATAAAGCTGGGTTGAAAGACAAACCCACGTTCCCCATTTTCAAAAGCAATGCTTCATGTTTTGTTTATTGGGAGAGCGATGAATTGCGCGATAGTGCCTATTCCAAAGATAAATTCTATTTCAAGGTAGATCCATTTACGATGGACTCCTTGGATTTGGTGAACACCAAACGAGGATATGATTTTCCTGGAACGTTGGTGTCGGCAGGGATTTTTCCCGACATCAAGGAGATGTTGGTGATTCAGCCGGATACTTCTTTGGGCTTCATTAAAAAAGCGCCGGTTGAAGGGTACGCCGCTTATGGTAACAAAGGACGTTACTTCGATTCGGTTATTCTCAATAGCCGCGGATTACAAGGAAAAGGAAAACTAACGTATTTAAGTTCAACCTCGATTTCCAAAAACTTTTATTTCATGCCCGATAGCATGGACGCCATGGTTGATAAATTCGATGTGGCCAAAGGAAGATTTGGGGTAGGGGTGTTCCCGAAAGTGGAAGGTGAAAAAGTGGATGCCCACTGGTATCCTAAAGAAGATACCCTTTTGGTGCATTCAACCATCAAACCCATTTCCGTGTTCGGTTCGGATGCCGGTGTGAAAGGAACGATTGTGATCACGCCTGGAGGAATGTCGGCCGATGGTTCTGTAACCTTCGGTCAGGAGGAATTGGCATCCAAAGAGTTTAAATTCTCCGATACCAAAATGTCGGCACCCGAAACCCAAATCAGCATCGCTTCCATCGACAAAAAAATTCTGGCATTTGCTTCGGCCGATATCAATTCTTCCATCGACTTTGAAAGTAAAAAAGGAGTATTTCGTGCCAACGGAGAGTCGGCCGATGTGCTCATGGGCTACAACAGTTACAAAACCTCTCTGAAGGAATTCTATTGGGATTTGAATACGAAAGAGGTTTTGATGGGATCAAAAACAGCCGGGAAAGCCGAGACCCATTTTGCTTCTACCGATTCGGATCAACACGGGTTTGAGTTCGATGCAAAATGGGCTAGCTTCAAACTGAAAGATTACACCATTGATGCCGGTGGAGTTGAAAAAGTCATCACCGCCGATGCCTACGTTTACCCAGATTCCATGCGCCTTTCCGTTGGGAAATCAGGTAAAATTCTACCTTTGAAAAATGCACTCATCGTGTTGGATACCGCTGAAGAGCGACACAAAATCACCAAATCTTCTGTGGAAATCATCAGCCGTTTGAAGTACAAAGGAGATGGTTTCTATGCCTATAAAAACAGTACCGATTCCATTCAGAAAATTTTCTTCAACTTGGTAGCCAGCAACGACTCTGGCGTTACCGAAGCCACGGCCAACATTGGAGAGAAAAAGCCGTTCTTTTTAAATCCCGGATTTAATTTTAACGGAACCATTAGCTTGTACGGAGGTCGAAAAGAACTGCTGTTCAAAGGGGTTGTTACCCTTCCAGAATTGCCAAGGGATCAACGCGCCGAGCCTTTTGTTATCAATACCTTGGTTGACCCATTGATGACCTACATCAAAACCGATTTGTTTGTAAGTGAAAACAAAGACACCTTGGTTTCCGGGTTTTTCTTAGCGCCTTCCGGTGGAATTGTATATCCCGGAATTTTAGCAAAACGAAATCCGGGAGATTCTATTTTGTTTACCACCAATGGAGTAATTGTGTATGATAAGGTGAAGAAAATCTATTCCATTGGAAACGTTTCCCGATTGGTGGAAGAAAGCCCCATTGGAAGTTACATCAAGTACGATTTTGCTAACAAAACCATCGTAGCTGAAGGGCCGTTTGATTTGGGTTACAACAATCAACCCGGTTTGACCATGCGCTTAGCTGGAAAAATGACGTACGGAATGGAGAAAAAATCTTTTGGAATAGATGCATCAGGTACCATTGATTTTTCGATTCCTTCTGAATTAACCAAGTTCGTTCAGGAAAAAGTGGGCGAGAATTCCGGAGAGTGGGACGACCAACAGAATGATGGAGATCAAACCTTGTCCAACTTGGCCCAAATTGTTGAATCCAACAAATGGGAAAAAGTAGAGGAAGACATTAAATTGTACTCTAGCGTGCCCGATAAAGGTAATTTGTCGAAACAAATGGTGTTTACCCAATTGAACTTGGTTTGGGACAATACCTACCGCAGTTTCAAATCGAAAGGAGATTTCGGTTTGGCCAATTTGGGCGGAAAACAAGTAAACAAGAAAACTCCCGGTAAATTTGATGTCAATTTTGGTGTAGAGGGATCGTCGTTTCACTTGGATTTGGAACCTACTGCCGATCTTTACTTCCTCTTCTCGCATCGAAAAGGTGCGGTTGAAATTTACAGCTCCGATTTAACCTACCTCACTTTGGTGAATGAAAAAGCAGCCAAAATAAAGAAAGGGAATCCGTTGTTTATGCAAGGAAGTTCTACCACCTACGATGATTTGTTATTGAGATTTCGTTAAATGATTTGGAGTAAGTTTACAGAAGTTGCTTTTTTAGAAGCTGCAGGTGTTGCCTATTTATTGGGTTCCTTACCGTTTTCCATTTGGATGGGCAAGTGGTTTTACGGGATTGATGTTCGCGAACACGGAAGTGGAAATGCAGGAACCACCAATGTATTGAGGGTTTTCGGATTTAAGGCCGCATTGCCCGTGTTGATTTTAGATATTGCCAAGGGTTTCATGGCCGTTCGTCTCATCAATTTCCTTGATGATTCTCCCGATTACCATTCCAGTACATTTATTGGGATGAAAATTGCCTTGGGGCTGCTAGCAGTTCTGGGACATATTTACCCCATTTTTGCAGGTTTCCGAGGAGGTAAAGGCGTTGCAACCATATTTGGTGTAGTTTTAGCCATGCATTGGGGAGGAGGACTCGCCGGATTATTGGTTTTTGTAGCCCTGGTTTGGTGGAAAAAATACGTTTCCCTGGGCAGCATGATGGGTGCTTTAGCCTTTGCAGCCTGTGCCATCATCGGTGAAGTGATGAAATTTGGAAGCGATGAAGGCCGCATAGCCATGTTCGTCTTTGCTACCATTGTTCCCCTTATTTTGATCATTACCCATCGAAAGAACATTCAACGATTGCTGAAAGGAACCGAAAATAAAATCAATTTCCAAGCTAAACCCCAAAATGCATGAAGGTAGGTATTTGGAACTCAAAAACTTTAGAAGATCAAAGCACGGATGTTCTAGAAGAGGTAAAGTCGGAAAATCAACTGATTGTTTTCAATGACGACGTGAATACCTTCGACCATGTGATTGCCTGCTTGGTCAAGTATTGCGGTCACGGATTTGTTCAGGCCGAACAATGTGCTTACGTAATTCATTACAATGGGAAATGTTCGGTAAAGGGTGGGTCTTTCGAAGACCTGAAGCCCATTTGTGAGGCCTTATTGGACCAAGGTTTAAGCGCAATCATCGAATGAAACGCTTGTTTTCGTTTCCCCTAATTGCCCTCATACGATTTTACCAAATCGCCATCTCCCCCTTTCTTCCATCAGCGTGTCGTTACACTCCCACGTGTTCTCGGTATGCCTTGGAAGCCATTCAGATTTGGGGGCCTATTCGGGGTTCTTGGTTGGCCGCTAAACGCATTGGTCGTTGTCACCCCAGAGGTGGAAGCGGCCACGATCCGGTGCCTACTCGGGCCGCCCATAATTCTTCCAAATGAACCGCTCGTCTTTGGTGAAAAGACCGTGCTCATTTTCGTAAATCTCGCCCTTCGGCAGTAACTCCCAAATCTCATCAACGCTTTCTAGGGGCGGCCATTCGGATTTGCCGAATTCTATGATGGGCGGATCGGTAGACTGAATCATTTGAACAAGTTCCGCCCATTTCCGCTCTTCCAAGTAATGAATAACTTGCCCGGCACTGGCCTCAACCCAAGCCGGTTTCTTCACCTCTTCCAATTGAACCATCCACAAAAAAATATCCCCGAATTTCTCCAGGGATATAATTTTTTTCACCGAAAAAACAACCGAATTAATGGTCGCCTCCTTCAGTTTTTAAAGTTTTTGGGTCAATTCCAGAATCTTTCCAAGTCTTTTTAAGTTCTTTGCTGTAGTAATTTTTCAAGTAACCTTCAATTTGGTCAGCAGCAATTCTTTTCGCTAAGATTTTTTTATCGGCATCCATCAAATACACCACAGGTGTGCTGTACACATCGTACCATTTTCTAAAATTATGGGTCACTTTGATGTCGTGAACGTTGGTCCAACCGTTCAGTCCCTTTTCTCGGATGAACTTGGTCCATAGGTTTTTATCAAATTCGGTATTCACCGAATAAACCGCCACGCCATTGTCTTTGATTCCGTTCCAAAGTTTGTACAACATGGGAATTTCTTTTTGGCAGTGACCGCAATCGGGATTCCAAAAAACCAAGATGGTAATGGGCGCCTTCACGGCGTACAGGGAGCGTAGTTTTTCGGAACTATCGGGTAGGTTCAACTCCATGCCGTTGATTCCAATGAGGTTGTACTCCAAGGTGGTAATGCGATCTTTGAATTTGGCCATGGCTGTTTCATCCATCCAAGTTGCGCGACCGGTTAAGTAGTATTTTTTACCGAGGTGAACGAATACGCGGTCCATTCCCATGATTTCGGATTTCTCGTATTTGTTGGTCAAAAAATGAACGGTGTATTTGAAAAGATCGGGTAGCGCACTAATTTCTCCAATGAACCAATCGGTTTCTGGGATGATGGAATCGGGAGTTTGGAAAACCAAATCCTCAAAATAGCGCGACATTTTTTTGTGGTAAACCGGAGTGTACAACAAACGCTCGTCCCGAAAATCAACCTTGTCCCAAAAATGGGTTTTGTAGTAATAAAACTGAGCAACGGTGTCGTAACTGCCATCGGCTTTGATGGGAAAACCCGACATATCAACGTCTTCATTTCCGTTGAGCATTTTTACGAAAAGTTCGCTGGGGCGTGCCGCTTTGAAGTTCTTTTGGTAGGATTTAATTTTTGAATCCAACTCTTCCAATTGTTTTTGGGCCGATTCTTTTTCTTTTCCCTTCCCTTGTTCCACGTTAGTTTTTAACTCTTCCGCATCTTTTCGGAATTGCTCCATGGATTTGAGGTAAGAAAAGAAGCGTTCATTATCTACGCTGCCCATCACTTGCATGTTTCCTACCATTCCCAAGGAGGTGTCGGTTTTCAAGGTGAATTTCTGAACGGAATCGATGATGAATTCAAAATATTGGATGTCGTGCGTAACGAACAAGTACATTCCACCCGGGAGTTTTTTCGCACGATTGAAACGGACAACTCCATTTTCTTGAACTTGTACCGTATCGATCAAATATTGTTTATCGCCAAAATAGTAGCCCAAGTAGGCATTCTTCCCTTTTTCAAGTCCTTTTACCACAACGGTGATATCGTATTCCTCTTTTCCAGATGCTGTTGTTGATATTTTTGGAGCGAGGGGAGCTGTTTTGGGTTGGGTTTTGGGGATTGGTTTTTTGATGGAATTAGAAGAAGTGGATTTTTTTGCAATGGGTTTCGGTTGGGCTAGCAAACCGCAGTGAATCAGAAGGGCAAATGCAAAAATCAGAACTTTTTTCATAATCGTATTTGTGGATTGACAAAAATAAGTCCAACTTTGTTGCATGAAATCAAAAATTCATTTCTTTTCCACTTTTTTTTTCATTCTAAGTGTACTTTTTTCTTGCGGTCCGAGTGAGCGCAACGGGATCGCCCAAAAAGCTGAATACGAGGCGCTCAACTCAGAGGCATTGCCGGTTCAGGATGGAAAACAACTGCCTGACTTTCTTTTCATTCCTATGGATTCGCTTGCATTCACCGGAAAGGATATTCCCAAGGGGAAATCGGTTTGGGTGATGAACTTCAATCCGGGTTGCGCTCATTGTCAACAAACGGCTTTAGCGATCAGCATGCGAAAGGATGAATTGAAGAATACGGAGTTCATTTTTGTTTCTCGTGTTGCCACGGATGCCATCAAGAAATTCGCCACCGATTACAAGTTGTGGGAACAAGAAGGAGTGCATTTCTTCCAAGATCCCAAGCAACTTTTTTTCAATTATTTTGGGATTGTACAAGTACCTTTGGTGATGGTTTACAACGAAGAACACCAATTGTTGCGAACTTTTGAAACGGAATTGGATTTCGAAGATATCCTTTCTACCGTTCAAGCTCACAAAAAGCAGTTTTAATGAAGAAGTTAGGTTGGTTGATGGGGTGCTTATTGGGCATCCAGGCAAGTGCTCAATTTTCGCAGCAAACGGTTCAAGTTGGAAACATGGGTTTGAACGTTACCAATGCCGGAACCATTGGCTTGCCCAATGTTCGAAATAATCCACAAGGCCCTCCAAGCATGGAATATCCCATCAATTCTGGAATCGAACATTTGTTCGAAGGCGGCCTATGGATTGGGGCTCAAGTGAATGGAAACATTGCCGTTTCAACGGCTTCCTTGGACGATGCTTCGGGTTACGCAACCGGTAAGGGTGGGTTTGAGTTCTCTCCTAAAATTGGCAGCAACGTTACCACCCGTTCATCTTTAACCAACTCCAATTATTTTTCTACCGCCGCCATTTCCCATCAAGATTACCTGCTTCATTTCACAGATGCTTATACCATTGTTCCTGGAACTCAAACGCCCATTCAAGATCATACGTTGCCTCTGAACGCCGATGTTCGTTTGGAAACCTATGCGTGGAATTTCGCCTATGCCGATTTTTTCGTCTTGGCGAATTACACCATCAAAAATAACAGCGGTTTTCGTTGGGATTCGGTATACATTGGTTTTTGGAGCGATTTAGTGGTTCGCAATGTGAATGTTTCAACCGATCGTGGAGCTGCATTTTTCTCCAAAGGTTCGGTGGGATATGAAGATTCCTTGAAAGCTGTTTACGCCTACGACATCAACGGAGATGTTGGATTTACAAACAGTTACGGAGCCATTCAATTTTTAGGAGGAAGTTGGAGAAACAAATTTTTCCATCCCAACAATTCCACCACTTTCGTAAACGCTGGCTTTCCGAGTCCGCAGGTGGTGCCCCAGTATTGGGTGTACAATACCCAAGCTCCAACCAACGATGTGCTTCGCTACGATCGAATGAAGAACATGGGGAATTTCAACGACCCTACGTTGGTGGCGCCCGGAAATCGGGTTCAACTGATCTCTACAGGCCCTTGGGTAAGCATAGACCCGGGCGAAACCGTAACGTTTACCATTGCTTTTGTTGCTGCTAAAATGGTTGACGATAACTCAATTCCTGGAAACAAGAATACAGTGTTGGCGAGAACCAAATTGCGTGAAAATTTAGGTTGGGCTAAGCGCACCTATTTGGGTGAAGATACCAACGAGAATGGGGTTTTGGATCCGGGCGAAGATTTGGATTTTGATGGAATTTTGGATCGTTTTATCCTTCCAGAACCTCCATTAACACCGCAAGTAAAAATGGTTCCAGAGTCCAACCGAGTTCGAATTTATTGGACGGGAAATTCGGAAAGCAGCATCGATCCCATCACCAAGAAGAAAGATTTTGAAGGATTTCGATTGTACAAAACGAAACCGGGTGATGAATTTTCCCTTGATTTATTGGCCAAAGCAGAATTGGTAGCATCTTGGGATAAACCCGGGAATTCCATTGGCTTCAACAACGGATTTTCTGCCATTAAATTGGATCAGCCGGTGAAGTTTGAAGGAGATACCAACACGTATTTGTACCGGTACGATGCCGAAAATTTGTTGAACGGTTGGCAGTATTTGTTTTTATTAACGGCATTCGATGAGGGAGACGTGCAATTGAAATTGCCACCCTTGGAAAGTTCGTTGATTTCCAATGCAGTGCGAACTTTTGTTGGAACTCCTGCGAATTCCACCGATTTAAAGGTAGGTGTTTATCCCAATCCGTATGTGGTGAGTGCTGCTTGGGACGGGCAATCGTCGCGTTCTCGAAAAATTAATTTCTACAATCTGCCTGCAAAAGCCCAAATTCGGGTGTACACCCTGGCCGGTGAAGTAGTTGCCACCATGAATCACGATGCCAGTGCTGCGTTGAACGGATCGAATGCCGGTTGGTTCCAAGAGTTTGGAGCGGCAACGCAAACCGTCATGCCCGAAGGCGAGCATTCTTGGGACATTTTAAGCGACAGCAAACAGGTCATTGCTACCGGTTTGTATTTGTTTTCGGTAAAGGATTTGAAAACAGGAAAGATTCAAACGGGCAAGTTTGCCATTGTGAAGTAAAATTGACAAGAAGTTTGTTTCAATTTCTTGAAAAGGGGGTTTTCCAATTGGGAAAAATCGTACCTTTGTAACCCAATTAAAAACTTTATGAAAAAACTTCTTTTGGTTGTTCTTGCTGTTGTGATTTACAGCGGATTACAAGCTCAAGTGTACCAGCTTCCGATCGATTCGGTTCAGTACATTCGTCCCGATTCTTTGTTGAATGGTTGGTCTAAATCCAAGCGCATTGGCGATACCGTGAAGGTGCAAGGCGTTGTTCGATTCAATCCACGTAACCACATGCTCGCATCAGGCGGAGCATGGAAAGCCACCTTCATCGAAGATACGGCTGCAGGTACTTGGAAAGGGTTGAATGTTCGTTTGGCTTCGGTTGTGGATTCAACAACAACCCGTTTCTTCGACAACATGGTTCCTGGAAACTATGTAGAAGTTCAAGGTGTTGTTGACGATTTCGGAAATACCATTACAGGTGAAACTCAAATTAATTTGGTTCCTACTGTTGCTACCCGCGTTTTGGGATTTGCAACACCACGCCCTGCACGTCCGGTTTCCATCGACCAATTCATGCGTCGTGATTCCTTAGGAAATAATCGTATTCAGTACCCTACGGGTGAGCAGTACGAAGGCATGTACGTTCAATTCAACAACGTAACCATTACCGATGTATCTACGTTTTCAGGCGGAACACGCATCGATTGGAGCATTCAAGATGCTCAAGGTAACAAAATTAAAATTCGTGATTTAAGTTCTTTCTTCAGAGGTTCTGCAAACATTTCATCTTCTGCAAGCACTCCTCCGAATCCGAATGCCCCTGTTTTTGTTCAACAAGGAAAGGTTTATGCCTACGTTCGTGGTACCATTGTAGAAACTATTTTAGCCGGTGTACCTAATTATCAATTGGCTCCTTTGGATAGTGCAGATTTAGGTCCATTGTTGGCTTCGCCTCCATTTGTTGCCGTGCCAACTGTAAATCCAGTTGTTCCTACATCATCTCAATCTGCAACCATTTCTGCAAATATTTCTGATATTGATGGTACTGTGGCATCAGCAACTTTGTTCTACGCTACAGGTGCAGCACCGCTTACTTTTACCTCTGTTCCAATGGCATTGAATGCTGGTTTGTGGACCGCTACTGTTCCAGCGCAAGCAAATGGAGCAAAAGTAAGTTTCTACATCCGCGCAACCGATAATTCTGGAAGCGTAACCAATTCTCCAGATACCTTGGCAACCAACAGTTTTTATTTGGTTCGCGATGCCGGAATCAATTCCATTTCTTTCCTTCAAACCAATGCATTGCCTAATGGAAATAGCATTTACGCCGGAAAATACATTTCTTCCAACATGTCCATTCGTGCCGTTGTTACCTCTACTACAGCAAATAACGATTTGGGATTAGTAGCTCTTCAAGATGGAACTTCACCAAATTCCGGAATTTTCGCCGGACGTGGATTGATCGACAATGCGCAGCGCGGCGATAGCGTACTCATTACAGCTGCTCGCGTTTTGGAAACCAACGGTGTAACTTCTTTGGATTCACCAACTTTTACCATTGTTTCTCGCGGAAACCGTTTGCCAGCGGCTCAGCCTTTGGTGATTGATTCGGTGGTTAACCGCAACAATGCCTATTTGGAACAATTCGAAGGCATGTTGATGGGCGTAAATAACGTCATCGTTGCTTCTGAAAATCCAGATTCTCCAGCGAATTTCGGTGAGTTTTTGGTTGCGAAAACCATTCCATCCACTACCGGTTTGCGCATCGACGATGTTTCAAACGACATTCCAGCCAACTTCAATACCGATTCGGTGAGCTTGGGTCAGAATTTGGCTTACGTTCAAGGGATTTTCACCTTTGGTTTTGGTAACTGGAAATTGATGCCCCGCAATCGTTCCGATATTTTCGGATTTGTTACTCCAAATTCGGTGCAACTAACTACTCCTGATTCTAAATTGAATTTGTACCCTAATCCAAACAACGGTTCATTTACCCTTCAGGTAGATGGGCTAGGAATGGGAACCCTTTCCATTTGCGATTTGCAAGGAAAAGTATTGGTTTCAAAATCGGTTGTAGCCAATGCGGTGCAAGAAATCAATGCGAATCTTCAAGCGGGTTTGTACTTGGTGCGTTGGGAAAACAACGGTCGAGTTTCAACCCAAAAGATGTTGGTGAAGTAATTTTTTTAATCTTCTAGGATAGCCCTACCATACCGGTGGGGCTATTTTTTTGACAAAAGTTGTCGACATTATGATCAAGGTGGGTTTGAATTTTCATTCGTTCCGTATATTTAATTTTTAAAGATTCTACGAAAATAAATTTTTGGTATGAGAACTTGGTTATTGGGTTTGCTTTTAGGGGTTGTTGGAGCGGTGAACGCTCAAATTCCCTACACCATTATTTTGAAAGATGAATTGGGTCTTCCCGTTGGAAGCGCATCGGTTTCTGCCTTGGGCACAACTATCGGTGGAATCACCAACACCGATGGTCGAATTTCGATTTCCTTGCCTCCGTCGGCTCAGTTGCAAATTTCCTGTTTGGGATATGATAAAATGAGCTTGCGGTTCGATTCTCTTCAAGCTATCCATCCCAAGTTTGTGGCTCTGGTTTTGGCAAAAAAAGCCAACGAAGAGTCGGGAGTTACCATATCTACTGGAAGGTTTCAGCAACAATTGGAACGGGTAACCATTTCCACCATGGTGATGAAACCGGCTGAATTGACCCGCAATAATTCCGTTACAGGCGACGATGCCATCAACCGCATGTCGGGTGTTTCTATCGTTGGTACCCAAGCAAACATTCGCGGAAATGCGGGTTTTAGTTACGGTGCTGGGCAACGAGTAATGATTTTGTTGGATGGATTGCCGATGTTGAGTGCCGATGCCGGATCTGTTTCTTGGGATTATTTGCCCATCGAAAACGCAGCACAAATTGAAGTCATCAAAGGGGCATCTTCGGCCATGTACGGTTCTTCGGCTTTGGGTGGGGTGATCAATATTCTTACCCGCTTCCCAGAGTCGAACAAGGGCTTCTTCAAAGCAACTTCGTTTGTTTCCATGTTTGATCAGCGCAACGATCATCCCTTGCCGGCCAACTTCTATCAGCCCAATTTTGGGGTGAACTTTTCGGCCGGAAAAAAGTTCGGCAAACTGAGCGCCGTAGTGGGGGGGAATGCCGTAGATTTGGCCGGATACAGAGCTTTTGATAATACCAAACGCATTCGTTTGAACTCCAATTTGAGGTACACCATCAACGATCGTTGGGTGGCAGGAGTGAATCTTAACGGATCCATCGACTCCTCTGGAAATTACATCTTCTGGCAGAATTACGATTCCTGTTATTTCCCTGCGAACAATACCGCTTCCCTCCAATCCTTGCGCAGGGTCAACGTAGATCCTTATCTCATTTTCTATCAAAACAACACCACCACACACACCTTCCGAAATCGATGGTACTCCAACGCGAATTTGAGTGATAATGTTCTTTACCGATCCTCCAGTTCTGTGATGTACAGCGAATACAATTTTAAAAAGCAAACCAAGTTGTTCAAATTCAACGATGGAGCTTTGAACTTGGGCTCGGTGTACATTCATAATGCGGTTCGCAGTGAAGTGATGTACGGCAACCGAACATCGAACAATTATGCCGTTTATGGGCAGTTGGATCAAACCAGCGGAAAATGGAACGCTTCGGTAGGAGGCCGATTGGAGTATTTTCAAATTGAAGATCAAAAGCCGAATGTTTTCCCCATTTTCCGAGGTGGGGTGAGTTATCAGTTAAATCCAGCTACCACCTTTAGAGCGTCGGCGGGTCAAGGATTCCGCACGGCTTCGGTGGCTGAACGGTACGCCAACACCCGAGCTGGTGCGATCGTGGTATTCTCCAATCCCGATCTAAATCCGGAAAGAGGAACTTCTCTGGAAGTAGGGGCAAGGCAGTTGTTCAAATGGAAAAATTGGCAAGGGTTTGTAGATGTGGCCGGTTTCCGTACATCCTACAAAAACCTGATGGAATTTACGCCATGGACGAATCCGGCCAATGGCGAATTGGGCTTTACCTCCAAGAATTTAGTGGCCGATTCCCGAATTACCGGGGTAGAGGTTACCGCCGGTATTCAGCAAAAATGGGGGAACAATGTGCTTTCACTTCAACCCGGTTACACGTACATGAATCCACGGAATTTGGGATATTTCCCTGTTTTAGGTGATCCCCCGGAAGCCAAATGGTTGAAGTACCGTTACCGTCATTTGTTCCGAGGCGATGTGAATTTAACCGTTGGGAAATGGGATGTTGGAACGAACATTCGGTACAACAGTTTCATGCTTCGCATCGACGATATTTTCTTGAATAATATTCCGGATGTAAAAAAGTTTCGTGACAACAAACCTGGAGGAGATTGGGTGGTTGATGTGCGTTTGTTCCGCAAGTTGAACAAAAATTACTCCTTGGGAGCCTTGGTGAAAAACCTGTTCAATGAAGAGTATTTGTTTATTCCTGGGAACATCGGTCAACCCCGCAGCTTCCATCTTCAACTAAATGTTGCTATGTAATGGTTCTGCCGTTTCTCTTTCTTGCTCTTTCGCCTTCTGATACGGTAAAGCGCCAAGAAATCCCTCTTTTGTTGCGCCCTTTTGAAATTACGACCTCCCGAACCTTGGGGTTGCTGGCAAAATCTACCATTTCCCTCGAGAAAATCGATTCGAAAAATGTTTTTGTAAACGGTGGAACTCAATTTTCCGACGTGATTGACCGGGTTCCTGGGGTGACCATCACCAATGGGCAGGCCAATATTCGCGGCGGAAGCGGATTTACGTTTGGGGTAGGAAGTCGGGTAATGTTGTTGGTAGATGGTTTGCCGATGTTGGGTGCTTACGAAGGAGATATTCGCTGGCATTTTTTACCGATGGAGCAGGTTCAAACGGTAGAAGTATTGAAAGGAGCCGCTTCAGCGGTTTATGGTTCTTCGGCTTTGAACGGGGTGATACATTTGCAAACCCTTTGGGCTTCAGAAAAGAAACCGATCCATCGGGTTTGGGTTCAAAACGGGTTGTTTGATGATCCGCCGAAGGAGCACGTTGATCCCTTCCAAACCGACCGGCGGATGCTGAACTCCGTTTCGTGGGTTTCTGCCCAGAAATGGAAAAAATGGGACTTTGTTTTCGGCGGTCAAGCGTTGAAAGACGATAGTTACCGATATTCCGATTTTGCGAATCGGCTTCGGGGAAATGCAAAAATTCGGTACACGAACGGCCGATTTCAAGTGGGCGTTTCCGCCAATGCCATGCGCGATTCCGCGGGAGTATTTTTCATTTGGAAGAGCGATTCCATGGCACTAAGTCAATACATGGATACCACGGTGAGCCAGGTGTTGAAGTACTTTTCATTGGATCCCTACGTTCAATACAACGGGAAAAATTGGAGGCACGCGTTGAAAAACCGAGTTTTCTACAATTTGAATCGATCTGAATTGTACGAATACACTTCCAAATATCAGAAAGATCAATTTAGTGCAGTTTTTGGAGCCATTCATCAGAAGAATGTGAACTTGTTCCGCGATTCCATTCATTCGGTAAATCGTGCGTTGTTTGGGCAGTTGAGCTATTCCTGGAAATCGTTCGTGTTTCAAGGCGGGGTTCGTTACGAGCAATTCATCAATTTGAACAAAACCCCCATTTCTTCTCCCGTTTTTCGGGGTGGAGTGAATTACCGTTGGAAGGAGAATCATTTTTTTAGGGCCAGTTGGGGACAGGGTTTTCGTTCTCCTACCTTGATTGAAATGTATGTAAAAACCAGCAACAACACCGGTGGAATCAATATTTTCCCCAATCCCAATTTACGTACCGAATTTGCTCACAGTTCCGAATTGGGGTATCGGTATGAGAAGGAGAATCAGTCGTTTATTTTTGATGCGGCTTTGTTTTTTCAGCAATACCGCGACATGATTGAGTTCTCTTATGGATTCAATTTCAATTCTGGCCTATTCGGATTTGGAGCAACCAACATTTCGAAGGCCCGAATTTACGGGGTAGATGTTCAAGCCAAGGGTTTTCAAAGCTCAGGAAAGTGGAGGTTGGATTATTTGGCTGGGATAACCCGAACCGAACCGCTCAACCTCGGAACTGATACCGTAACATCTACGCAGTGGAAGTACCTCAAGTACCGCCAAAAATGGCTCGGAAGGGCCGATTTGCAGTTGGCTTATGGGAAATGGATGATGGGTGGAAATTTCAGGTGGAACGGATTCATGGAAAGCATTGATCGGCCCTGGGTGGAGCAATTGGCGGGAACAATTCCAGGAATTCAAGCGCATCGGGAACGTCACCCCTACGGGGATTTTCTCCTCGATTTGCGCTTGAAAACTCAGCTCAATTCGGCTTGGAGCATCGGCTTTCTCGTTCGAAATGCACTCAATCAATCGGTCATGATGGTTCCAGGTAGTTTGGGTCCCTACCGTCAGTTCATGATCCAATTGGTTCGGGAATAAGTTCCAAAACCAATTCAGGTTTTTTCTGTTTTTTATGGGTGAAACTAGCCCAGTCCTATTCCGAAATTTTAGAACGAATTCAATCCATTGATCCCGTTGCCTATGGTAAATCCCGAAATTTTGAAAACGGGAAAGTTACCGAACTCTCTCCCTACATTTCTCGGGGAATCATCAGTACAAAAACCGTGGTTGATGCTTTGCGTTCACGAGGATTCACCATCCAACAAATGCTTCCATTGGTTCAACAACTATCGTGGAGGGATTACTTTCAACGGGTGGGGCAGCATCGCCCCAACTTGGATCGAGAAGCGCTTCGGGCAGAGCAAGATCCCATTGCACATCATCAACTTCCTATTTCCATTTTAGAAGCAAAAACAGGAATAACCGCCATCGATCGCGGCATTCTTAAATTGATGGAAGAGGGAATGATGCACAACCACGTTCGCATGTACCTGGCCTCCATTACCACCAATGTGGCGAAGGCGCATTGGTGCTTGCCCGCAAAGTGGATGTATTATCACTTACTTGATGCCGACTTTGCCTCCAATTTCATTTCGTGGCAGTGGGTTGCGGGGGCTTCACGCGATCGGAAATACTTCGCCAATCAAGATAACATCAATCATTTCTGCAACACCAACGATCGGAACACCTTTCTCGATCAAGATATGGAATCGTTTCCTTTGAAGGAAATTCCAGCGGTTTTGAAGCCGAAAACCGGCATATCTTTGGTAACCACACCCGTTGAAACCGAGGCCATTTCCATCAATCCTCATTTACCCACTTGCTTGTACACGGTGTATAATTTAGATCCACAATGGCGACAAGAAAAAGAATACAATCGCATCCTTCTGCTCGATCCTTTGTTTTTTGAACGTTTTCCTATGGCCGATCATACCCTTGATTTTGTGGTTTCATGGGCGCAAAAAATCCCAGGAATGCAAATTTTTTGGGGAAGTTGGGATGAATTGGTGAACTATTGCCGAGGTCAAAAAATCTACCAAAAAGAACATCCTCATTTGAAATTTTGGGGAACCGAGGTGGATGAACGGGATTGGATTTTTCCGGAAATTGATGGTTTCTTTCCCTCATTTTTTGGATTTTGGAAGCGAGCAGAAAAAATCATTGCTAGGTGGTAAAAAATCCCATCGCTGTGGTTTGGATGAAGCGCGATCTCCGAACCATGGATCATGCTCCTTTGGCCGAGGCGGCCCAAAGTGGATGGCCGCTGCTGTTGGTTTACTTTTTTGAACCGTTTCAGTTGCAGCGCCCCGATTATTCTTCCCGGCACGGGTGGTTTCAGTGGAATAGTGCTTTGGAAGTACAACGTAAGATGAGCGTTTTCGGCATCCCTCTTTGGATCATGCACGGAAATGCTGCCGATTTGTGGAAATCCATCTTAGAAACCTTTGAAGTGAAGGAAGTGTTCAGTTACCAAGAGTCTGGAACGGAAGAAACCTGGAAACGCGATCGGGAAGTTCAGCAAATCCTCACTCAAAACAATGTTCCTTGGAAAGAATTTCAGAAAGATGGAGTTGTTCGAGCAACTCGAAATCGGGAAGGATGGGACCAACAATGGTATAAATTCATGTCGGCACCCCTCCAGAACCCTCCGTTGAAGAAACAAGAAATCATTTTTCCAGAGCATTCTTTTTCTTTACCACCCGAAAGAATTGAAGAATGGTCGCAATTGGATCAGTCTTTCCAACCGCCGGGCGAGGATTTTGCGCACCGGTATTTGCAATCTTTCTGCAACGAACGCGCAAAAATTTATTCCTACCACATCTCCAAACCAGCCGAAAGCAGGATTTCCTGTTCTCGATTATCTCCCTACATCAGTTGGGGAAATCTGTCCATCCGACAAGCGGTACAAGCCATGAACGAATCTGCCAAAAATGGCGGAAACAAAAAGGGATTGTTGGGAGCGATGACGCGCTTGAAATGGCACGATCACTTCATTCAAAAATTTGAAATGGAGGTAGAATACGAAACCTTATGCGTTAATCGAGGATATGAACTTCTTGAGCGAGAAGAGCGATTGGATTGGGTGGAAGCTTGGGAAAAAGGTGCAACTGGATATCCTTTGGTGGATGCTTGCATGCGATGTTTGCAAGAAACAGGGTGGATCAATTTTCGAATGCGAGCCATGTTGGTGAGTTTTTTCTGCCACCATTTGTTTCAAGATTGGAGGTTGGGCGTTTACCATTTGGCTCGCTTATTTTTGGATTACGAACCAGGGATTCATTTTCCCCAATTTCAAATGCAAGCCGGAGTAACGGGCACCAATACCATCCGAATTTACAATCCGGTAAAACAATCTCAAGAGCACGACCCGCAAGGCGAGTTCATCAAAAAATGGGTGCCCGAGTTGCGGGTTTTGCCACCTCATCTGATCCACGAACCATGGAAGTGCAGTACCTTGGAAGGAGGATTCCTTGGATTTGAATTGGGAAAACATTATCCAATGCCCATCGTTATTCAAGAAGATGTTCTTCCTTTGCACCGGGAAAAAATTTGGGGTTGGCGGAAAAATCAGTCGGTGCAAACAGAAAAACAACGCATTTTAGAAAAACACGTTCGACCAGCAGCAAAAAAACGAAAACCTAAATCAACATGAACATCGGGAAAGAACAATTGGCCAACATGGATCAACGCGAAAGAGCGGCGTTCATCAATTCGTTGGGCGGATTTAAAAGTTTGGTGCTGATTGGTACTCAATCGATAAATGGACAATCCAACTTAGCCGTTTTCAGTTCCTTGTTTCATCTTGGGGCCAATCCGCCCCTGTTCGGAATCATCGTTCGCCCCGACAAATCGGAAAGGCATACGTTTGAGAACATTCAGTCTAATGGATTTTTTTCGGTGAATCAAGTAACCGAGTTTTTTTACGAGCAGGCCCACCAAACCTCGGCTCGCTACGCTCGAGAAGTTTCCGAATTTGATGCTGTAGGGTTAACTCCCGAATTTTGGAACGATTACCCAGCACCTTTGGTGAAAGAGAGTCGCGTGAAATGGATGGCCCAGTGTCGGGAGGTGATCGATTTAAAAATCAACGATACCCATTTGGTCATCGGAGAGATGCTGGAAATCTCTTATCCCGAAGATTGCCAATCGCCAGATGGCTGGTTGGATTTGGAAAAAGCTGGAACGGTAACCGTTTCGGGTTTGGATTCTTACCACGTTACGAGTCAGCTCGCAAGGTTGTCGTACGCCAAACCCGATCAGCCGTTGAAAAAATTATAACTTCACCAGCTTGAAAGCTTGGCTTCGTTGGTCTTTTTGAATCGTTATAAAAAGCACTCCCGTTGGAAAGCTTTCGGTGTTTACGGGTTCTCCCTGATATTGAAACTGTTGAAAGGTTCTTCCCGCCAAATCGGTTATGGTAATTCTTGATCCCATCGGAGCTTGAATTTGTAGGAAGTCACGACATGGATTGGGGAAGATCAATGCATTTAGGGTTTCCACTTTAGCAGATTGAAGTTTTCCATAACCAAAAATCATTTTGGTATCGGTTGCAACCCCTTGGGTATTGTTCCTTCGAACGTAAGATTCCAATCGATTATTTGGGCCATATTGAAGTGAAAAATCTGTATCTGAATTCCCTTGAGATGGTTGTACAGCAACAGCACCCCGGAAATAGGTTAACCCACTGATGTTATGAATGGAGAGCTCTGGATTGGGTTGATGCACCAATTCCTTGGGTATGGATGGGAAAAAACTGTAGAAATTATCGTAAAACCCCGTTTGAACATTGTTTTGATAAGTATAAACCCTTCTAAACAGTGGTAACTTTTCTGAATTAAATATCCCGCTATCCCGAACAAAAGGTAAACCTTGAGCATTGAAAGAGGTATAAACCGATGGAATCAAATCGGCTGAATCTCGCCATGCTTCTACCTTGAACTTTTGATAAATTCCTAAAGATGTTGAAGAGTAGTACAAGGTATCGAAAAACGGTGATCGGATGTACCGATTTAACGTATCGAAAGTGGCTGAGTTAATGGTTCGGATGGAGCTGCTGAATCCACGAAACCCAGGGTTATACCAGTACTCTTTTTCATTTTGGTAAGGATTGAAAGGATCGTTACTTTTTCCATGCAGCTTTACGATTTTATTGTTGGGGCCATATTCGTAGGCCCTAACGTAGTAGGCATAATTTCCGACAGAAGTCATTAAACGGGTAGAATCCAAGATCAATCGACCTAAGCTATCGTACTCAAAAAAACGGGTGGATAAAATAACGTTGGCAATGGAGTCAATTTCGGTGATGGAAGCAAGTTTCCCTGAATTATTATGGTACCTCATTTCATACCAATTTCCTAGTTCCCAGCTTCCTTGATTTTGGTTGTAAACACGCAAAGAAGTGGGAGGTACCACTTGAGCAATAACTCCCCAGGTTAAAAGGGAGAACCAAAGCAATACAAAATATTTCTTCATCGTTTAATGCAATAAATGTTGTTCGAAAAGTTTAAAGATACGCTTGTATTCGTCCAGCCAAGAACTCCGTTCCTTAAAACCATGGTTTTCTACCGGGTAAACCGCCAACTCCCACTGATCTTTTTCGAGTTCAATCAGGCGTTGCGACAAGCGCACAATGTCTTGAAATTGAACGTTATCGTCAACCATCCCGTGCAGCATCAAAAGTGGATTTTTTAAATTTTTAGCGAAGTTAATGGGACTGCTTTTTGCGAAAGCCAAGGAGTCGGTTTCGGGAGTATTGAGAATGTTGGCCGTATATCCGTGGTTGTAATGCGCCCAATCGGTAACCGACCGCAACGCCGCACCGCAGGCAAAAGAATCGGGAGTCGAAAACAAGGCCATCAACGTCATAAATCCTCCGTAGCTGCCACCGTACATTCCAACTTTTTTAGGATTGATGTTCAATTCGTTGATCAAATACGAGCGGCCGGAAAGGTGGTCGTTCAAATCCCAACCTCCCATGTGCCGGTAAATGGCCGTTCTCCAATCCCGGCCGTATCCGCTCGACGCACGGTAATCGATGTCCAAAACGGTGTAACCTTGCTCGGTTAAAAAGTGGTGGAACATGAACTCCCGGTAGTAATTGCTCCACCAATGATGGGCATTTTGCAGATAACCGGCCCCGTGTACGAAAATAACCGCTGCCGAATTTTTCACTTCTTTTTCCGGCTGATACACCCGGGCGTAAACCGATTTTCCATCCATGCCGGGAAAAGAAATCACTTTCCCCTTATTCCAGGCGTACCTCTCAAACTCGGGGGAAGTAGAGTGGGTGACGACCTTCCAATCCACCTTCCCTTTTTCCCGAATGGCCAATTCCCACGGACTTTCCATGTTCGAAAATCGATAAACCATTTGCTCTCCCGATGGAGCAACAAAAATTTCGGTGAATCCAGGTTCTATTCCCAACAATTTTTTCGGAGGCAGTAAAGAAATCCAACCCAATGGAAGTTTAGGATCAATTTTACACGGTAAAAATCTGCCCGGTTCATTCCGATTCATGTTGGCAAAAAACACTTTTTTCTTGGCGAAAAATTGAAGATTCATCACCTCGAAGTTTCCTGCCGTTAATGCCGTACTGTTTTTATTTTGGATATTGAGCAGGTAGAGATGGGAATACCCTGTTTTTTCACTTTGAAAATAAATTTGCCCATCATCAAACCATCCGAAATCGGAATCCCCACTTCTCCATGAAGAAATACCAGGTCCGCCAATCCAAGCATCGTCGTGTTGGTGATCCAATTCCAAGAATTTTCCATCTTTCCATACGCCAATCCATCGGTCTTTGTTGTCGTTGGATTGGGCTTCAATCACAAATTGTTTCCCGTTGGGAGAGCGAAATAACCCAAAAAACTGGACTGATTTTTTCGCTGTTCGATCTTTGATGTTCAATTCTTTCGGATGAATACATTGGCCCGAAAGCGTGTCTTTCAAAGAGGAATAACTCCATTTTCCTTGTTCAAAGGAGGCCCAATTCAGGGTCCCTTCTCCAGGTTTTTCTCCTACTTTGGGGCGAGCCGATTGGGTTTTTACGTAACCACTTTCGGTAATCCAAACCGGCATGCTGGTTTCATCAACATCGGTTGCATTGCTGCTGCACGAGTAAATCAGTTGTTGGGCATCCCAGGAAATGTTCCACGTTTCTAAGTTTTTGCCGTTTAAGGGGAATTGCCCTGGGCCCACGTTCACCTCGTTGATTTGAGCAGATTTTGAAAGTTTTTGATTTCGGTTACGGTCTTGTAAAACCAAGAATAAATCTTTTTGCTGATTTTTTAACCACTCGTTTTTTGAGGTTAAATCGTTGGAGGACGATGGCTTGCGGTCGTCTCCAAATTTCCCAAAAACGTGCAATTGCTGATTTTGGAACAGGTAAATGGTTTGATCGGATTGAAAAGCGAAACCGCCTTCTACCCATTGGGGGCTAAAACAGGGCGATTCTAAATCGATTAATATCTGACTGGATTTGGAGGCTTCGTTCCAAAGGTAGAGGTTACCTTTTTTGGAATACAAGGCTTGGGAAAAGGACGGATTCCAAACCAAAAAAGGAAGGACTTCGGCCAAATCGGAAGCGGTAGCAACCCGAGTTTTTCCGCTCTTTACATCGTAGCACCAAGTTCGACTTACAGAATCGCCCAATACCCGGTGTTCGTACAAAAATCCGGTTTCGTTTTGTTTCCAACGCGGATTTTCGGGCCAATATCCGGTGAAATCTTGGCCGCTCATGATTTTTTCTAAAGTGAGGGGTTGCGAAACAGCGGCCAAACTGGCCAAGCAAAGGAACAGGTTAATCCCAATTCGTAAGGGCGTAAACTTCATATTCAGGGCAATTTTTTTCAAAGGTTCGGAAGGTTTTGGTTTTGGAAAACTTCGTTTGTAGCCAATCAATCAAAATGGCCGATTGTTGACTTGCACCTGCATTAGGAGAATTCGACCAATAGGAAGGGGTGCCATCGGTATTCAATTGAAGTAGGCTGATGGCACAACCCGCAGCAAATTCTTTTCCTTTTTTCTGCGATTGGAAGTATTGGTAAGCTTGATAAATCAACTGCTTCGGATGGGTGCAGTCGAAGTATTTTTCATCAGGGAGATTTTTCTTTCTCCAATAAACATCCGATTGAAATGCATCTGGATCGTTGTAACTCCAAGCGAATCGGCTGGCTTCCCAGGAGTTTCCTGCATAAGAAATGTTGAATTCCAAAATTCCGAGCATCCAAGTTGCAAGGGCTGATTTTTCGGTCATTTCTGTGGTTTGCGTTCGTTGAGAAAGAAGGTAAAGTGCTTCTGCCAATTCAATTTTATTGGTAATGGAGGGAATTTGAAAAGTTGTTTTTGCCCATTCGGAAACATCGATGGCGGAAAGCGAAAGGGGATTGGACTCCAATTGCAAACGAGGGAATTGTTTTAGGTTCTGAATGGCTTTAAAGCATTGGAAGGCCCCAGCGTAATCGCGCCTTTGAAAGGCTAATTCCCCGGCTATTTCATTCCAAAAGTCGGAATTGATGGGAATGGTAAATGTGGTATCTCCCCATTCATCCCCCTTCTTGATGTAGGTGGTCTGTTCTACCGATTTTGGAAGGTGATTGAAAAACCACCGATCGGTTTTGGATTGATTTTCCGGGTGTTGAAGAAGCTCCACGATTCCAGCAGCATCCCAATTCTCCGGGTAGTCGTAAACATTAAAAAGGGGAGATAAGAACCACATGGCGAGAGACTTCGGTGCAGATGGAGTGGCGAATGCATCGGCCTCCTCGCTTCGGTGGCGCATGTATTCGTACAAATAAGTCCGCATTCCATCGCGCATGGCCGCATATCGGTAGGTATCATGCGACTCGAAAATGCGGCCATCGTAGTTCATGTCAATTTTCCCATCAAAGTTATCCCAATCGGCATTGGTCCACCCTTTTTTGTTGGAAATGCGGTCGAATCCGGGAAACGTAGAAAACCATTCCAAATCTTTAACGGTTTGAGCATCTTGGGCATCGTTCCAACCGTCGCGGTAACTGATTTGCTGTCGGACCAATAGTTGAAACACCTTTTTTGAACGCTGGATATCTTCGTTTTTGGGATGGAAGTTTTGAAGGGTCTTGAGGGCATCGTCTTCGTTTCCGGCCAGGTGCTGCAAGTATGCCCAACCCAAGTGTTGGGTTTCGGTGAGGTGGTTTTCGTGCTTTCTAAATAGCTGATTCCAGCGAAACACCAGCTCTTTGATTTGTTGCTTTACTTCTAATCCTTCGTATTCATAGGTAATTCCCATGGTGTAGGGGTAGGTTTCTAGTCGATTTTCATGAAGATGAAATTGACTTTCCAACAGTTGAATTTCCCGTACCATCAATAAATCGGTGGATGGAGATTTTTCCGAAATTTGAAAGGCTTTTTCGAAAGCGTAAGCGGTAATTTCGGGTTGTTGGTAGGCCAACATCAACCATAAACCTACTTTTTCTTCTTTGTTTTGGGAGCAATTCATCAAACCTTCCCACGATTCATCGTCTTGCTCGGGAAAAGAGGCCATGGCACTTTTTCGCAAGGAGGGAGCATGCAAGAAGATGCGCACCCAGTCCATAGCGTTGTCTTCCTGCATTTCGCGTTGGGGTGTACCGGCGTAATGATCGCAAGCCATCCAATAGAAAATGGATTGTGGTTGAGGTTGAGGATAGATTTTTTGGAAGAGTTTTTCAAAATTACCTCCCATGGGTTGGTAATAATTCAACACCAGAATTTGGTAATTGATGCGCTCAAGCAATTCCTTGTTGTTGGTTTTTGATCGAAGTTTTTCGAATTGCAGGATCAATTTTTCGCGGGATTTGCCTCTTGAACTGCTGAGGGAATCTTGCAGTCTCGCAGCTTCCGCTTCCTTTTTCCTCTCACGCTCCAAGCCAATGGTATTGATTCCATTTTCCGATCCATCCGTTGCTGCGGCTGCTGTATCCTCAGAGGATGGAACATCTTCTTCGGTTTCTATTTTGTAGCTGATTTCCCACCAACTGAAGAAGTTGGCCCATTCATCCCGTTGCTTAAGCGACGTACTTTGGTGGGCCAATTCTAAATATTGGCGCTCCAAGGGGTGTTTCCCCTTCCGAAAATCGGTCAACAAAGCGTTGCTGAAGGTATCGGCCTTACTTTTCAATCCAAGTTGAAAATCCTCTTCAGACCAATCGTTCACCAACTGTTGAAGTTCTTTCTTGGAATATTGATGGTTGAAATGCTGTACCCAACGGTCTTCGGAAGTGGGAAGATTACCATCACTTAGCGAGTCAAAGCTCCAATGGAAATCGTGGGCCGAAAACAAAAACGGCATCAAATCCGGAGCAACCAAAATGTTTTCATCGAAAGGAGAAACGTATTGACTTTCTTCGAAACCAAAGTCCCAACAGCCGATTCCGGCCAAGGTGAATAACGAAAAAAAGAGGGCGGAAATGGTTTTTTTGATCATGGCTTGAGGTGACTAAAAGTATTAACGAAAAAAGGAGTTTCAAAATGGATAAAAATCATTTTAACGAAAAATAGGCCACAAGAAAATTAGAAGAAATGTACCGGTCGTAAGCGTCCAAAGGGGTTTGGAGGAAAGGATGATCGCATTTCGAAATAGGAGGATTCCCAGGAAGAAAATCCACACTTGTTCCCAGGTTATTTCAGTTTGAAAAGTAGCCAAAGGAACGGATTGGAAAATGGACATGATTTGAATGAAAAAATGGATGGGTTGATCGATGATGAATCCGCGAAAGGAATGAGGAAGAATCGGGTGGATGGGAAGTAAAATGAGGTAAACCAGCAAAAGGAATGAACTGATGGGGACGGCTATCAGGTTGGCGGGAAGAAACCAAATGGGGAAAGTGTGAAAATAGAACAATCCGAGGGGCGCAGTACCGAATTGGGCAGCCGTTGAAACCCCCATGGCCGCGCCCAATTTGTTCCCTATCCATGAATTCCACGACATCCAGTGCGTGAAAATGGGTTCGAACAGAAGGATGGAGCCAACGGCAATAAAGCTTAGTTGAAAGCCGAGGTGGAATAGATTCGTGGGTTCAACGATGAGAATAAAGAAAGCCGAGGCAAACAAATGGTTGATGGCTATCCCTTCTCGGTGAATCAGTTTGCCTAAACTTCCAAGGCTAAACATCCATGCCGAGCGGGCGATGCTGGGAGAAAATCCGGAAACCAAGGCGTACAACCACAGGGTAACGTTTCCGGCAAAAAAACGAATCCATGGCCAGCGCCGGAATCCGGGTAGGAATTTCAAAATGGCATCCACCACTGTAAAGAGCACGCTAACGTGCATACCAGAAACTGCGAGTACGTGGAGCGTGCCCGTTTGTTGGAAAACCGTTAAGGCATCGCCCTCAATTTCTCGGTCATCGCCAAACAAAATCGCTTTTACCCAACCTCCATAGTGGGAACCTTCGGTTAACGATTTTCCCATTTGGTCGCGCCAACGAAGCGCGTGCAGATGCACATGATACCAGGGAACGCGACCAACGAAGGCCACCCGTTGAGGTTTGAGGGAGTAGCGCAGGTTTCTTCGGGTGGCATAGGTGTAAAAATCGAATTGGGAAGTGTCGGAAGTCGGTTTCGGACGAATTCGTCGAAGTGTTCCCTCTGCCGTGATTCGGTCTCCAGCTTGGAATTGCGACGTTCTTAGAAAGATTTTTTCTCCATCATCAAATTGGGCAAAGGACGATTTCTTTTTCACTTCCACAACGGTTAAGTGATGGATTTGATGGGTTTTAGGTTCATATTTCCTCCACGGTTGTTGGGAGAGGTTCCAAAGAAGAAAAATGGAGGTTAAAGAAAGCAGGGGGGCAATGGAGTTTCGCAAAGTGTGGAGGAAATGGAAGGGAGAAATGGGGATGAAAAAGGTTGTTACGGGAACGATGCTAAGTCCGATGAGCCATTGAAAGGAAAAATGGTTTTGCGGATAGAAATAGGCGATGCAGATGGAAATCCCAAGGGGAAGGGTGATGAAAAAAAAGGGGATTTCGCCCCAGTGGATGCTCCTGATTTTCCGATTCATGGGGCGAAATTGGGAAGAGAAAAGGGCGATAGCCGTAAATGAAACGTTTATAAACGTTTACAAACGGGTAAGAGAGAAAAATTTTTTTGAACTTGATGGGTAGCTGAAATTTTAAAAAAAACGCATAAATTAACCGTTTAGGGGGATATTTCTAATCACAATGCTTTCGCTTTACGAACCAATTAAAAAAGTTTTATAAAAATAAAGCCAAAAAACGGCTAACTGCATTTATATTTGCATTCTGTGCTTACCAATTAAACTTGTCAAAATAAGTCATGATTACCAAAATCAATTTTCAAAACTGTTACTACTCCATTGGTGGCGGATTCGATTTACAGCCGCTCCTTCGATTGACACATCTAGTAGATCAGTACTTGTACGTCAATCTTTATTTACAAATGGATGAAGTTGAGAAATGGTACGATGAGGCCTTTCAAATGTTCGATTTTGAAGTGTTGGAGAAACAAATTCACCAAGATTTTGATGAAACAAAACACTTTGAGGTTGATCATACCAACTTGCGGAGGAATTTGTATTACTCAAATTTCTTATCTCGGGACGAGTTTGCAGAATATAACGGTGAGTTTTCCCCTGCTTTAGATTTGCCTCAGTACGCCATTGAATATCGAGTTCGAAGAAGTTCATTGGGGCGGGAATTTAGATTTGTCTTTTGTACCGCGGAGGGGTTGGCCTCTTACCTCGCTTTGAGCGACAATGGTAGGATAGCCCCACGAATTCTATCTACCATTCAAACGGGTCCTTTGGAATTGGCCCTAGGGATATTGAATCGCTTCTTCAGCCGGGAAGATGTGGTAAAACCGGATATGTGGATACGCGGTCACGAGCCAACCCTCCATCGTCCTTTTTTCATCAATGGAGATCCTGTATTGCAAAATGCAGGTGTTTTCTCGGTTCCGGCGATGTGTTTCATCGGAACCTGGAGGACTGGGTTTTCTTACCAAAGCCAACACACGGATGTTAGACTTTGTAGGGGCTATATGACCCCATTTAAACAGCAACAAATCGATGAAACCATGGTTTTGGAAGGGTTCCTAAGTGAAAATCAAAGGCATTCGTTTACGCATCAAAAATTCGATTTTGCCATTCCAAAGTCGAAGAAAAGTCAGTTCATTGTGTGCTCTCGAAGCATCGCAGAGAAAAATAAGAAACCTAAATGCCGGATCATATACTGGGAAGATTTCGCCTTTCACATCCGTGAAAAGGAAATGATGCCTGCCGATCAGCAAATTAGAAATTTGAAGACTTGGTTGGAAACGAATGAAGTGCCTATAGATGCAACGCTTTTCATCATTCCCTATTGCCTCGAAGATCAAGGGCAGTTGTACGCTCAAACCATTCAAGAGTTGGATCAGAAAACACATACCTACCTATCCAATGCGCATGATTTCATCGGTATTGGATAGGTAAGTTCCAATGCAAAAGTAAAGGAAATAAAAAAATATAGAAAAGATAAAAATCTTACTTACCTTTGTAAAAAAAATCCCATGAAAACTCAATTACCTCACGACAGAAATGCGCAGGCCTATGACTTCGTTCAAAACTACTTTTATGGCCGGCTCTACGATGATTTTAATAAAGCCACCCTTTCAACCTTGGTAAAGCTAGTGCCTCAACGAGCAGTTATATGTGATTACGGTGCCGGAACGGGTAGGGTGGCCATTCCACTTGCCCAACGCAGCTTCCAAGTTCATGCCATTGAACGCAGCAACCCTATGGCGGATCAATTGGAAAAAAATGCCATAGCCGCCAATGTTTCCATCCATACCCACCGATGTTCCATATCCGAATATCAAGGAGAAGTGGCCGATTTCGCGCTGGCTGTTTTTACGGTTTTAGCGTACCTGCTATCCGAAGAGGAACTGAAGGAATCCTTGAGAAACATTCGTAAGTATTTAAAAAGAGGTGGTGGTTTGATGTTCGATTTACCCTCTAAGGTCCTTTTTGAAGGAGCAATTCCTACGGCAACCACGAATGAAAAAATTACAAAAACAGTCTCTCTTACCCATCAAGGAGATCAAATTTACAAGTATTACGAAAAACTCAGCGGACAGATGAAGCCGGGTATTTCCGAATACGAAGAGTCTTTTAAAATTCGCCAATGGCAGATGGAGGAAATCCATCAAATGTTGACGGAAGTCGGATTTGAAGCCACCAACCAACCTTTTCATCAATTCGATCGATTCGGATCGACGTATTTTTTATACCGCGCAATCTAAACTTAAATACTTATGAACGAGCAAATTTCAACAGCAAGGCAAAATCATTTTATTAAAGGATTTCCTATTTTTTTCACATTTAAAAACCTCTCCCAAGATTGGCTAATGAGTTTAACGGAGGAAGAGTTGATTCAAAAATTAAGGCAATTCGAACCTTTTCATTTTTCCAGCCGATTTATGCAAATATTTCATTACACCAGTAAGTTTTTGGGATTTTGGAACACTCAAATGGAAATGGGTAATATTTCCGAATTCCGAACGGTGATGTTGGTTTATTATCGGTTGTTTCAGCGATGTTTTGGAAGATATGGGGTTCAATTTTCTGAAGTAGTAAGCCTTCAAAAGTCGGATGTAGAGATTCTTAGAAAATTTGTTTCTGCCTTAACTGAATTAGACGTTGATGCACTTTTTACAAAATCCTACCAAGATATACATTTGGAATACAAAGAAACAACGCCCCCTTCAACCAATATCATTACTTTGTTTCGTCCCTATTTTAAAGAAAAAGAATTCGACCAGGATTTATGCCAAGAGCTTGAGAATTATTTAGAAACAGATCCTCGAAAAGTTTTAATTCCAAGTGCAGGGATAGATATTTCTCCGGAGCGATTTTTTGCCATGCGAGGCGATCTTTTGTTTCAGAGGCATTCGGTATTTGTTCACATTGATTATAATTTTAGTTACCTTGAAAAGCTCTCAGAGGTCTTTCCAGGAGCAAACATTTCTTCCACGGTGATTCATTTTGGCCACAAGGGAATTGCTACCATGGAAATTATCAAAATTGATCAAGAAGGAGAAATTACCTGGATTATCTATTTTGCTCATTCATTGAATGAAGCGGTGATTAAAGAGTTTGTCCTTCATAGCGTGAAGTTTGAAACGCTCATCAGTAAACTGGATGGTGCCACCTCAGGTATGGGAGGGCCTATGGGCATTAGAATTCAAACACCTACCTATTTTTTCTTTCCTCAACTGCAATTTAAACGAATGATTACCGAATATGGAACCCGATTTTTTTTGGAGATGGAAATGAACGAAAACTATCATTTTCTTCAGGACTTTGAAGATTGGGTTCATGAAGATTTTCCAGCTGAAATCTCTAAACCAATTTTGAAAAAAGTTGCAAGAAAAAAGATGTCGTACCTGCTTTTGCAAGGTGCTGAAGAGCACGATTCCAATGATTTATTCCGCCGCTTCATGGATTGCCATAATCCGTTGTTCCTCATTACCCGAGAATTGTCGGAATCTACCCAATATAACTCATTAATGAATGAGAATTCACCGTCTGCCTAATTTTTTGTCCCATGGAAATAGAATTGTTCACCGAAAGTTTAACGGTTGGTCGTAACCCCAAAAATTGCCATGTAGTGCTTCCTGCCCTCATGGAAATGTCCTTTTTCACCGGATTGTTTGTCGAGTCGCCCAAACGTGCCTTAGCTTACAACACCAAAGCATTTACCTTGATGGATTTTGAAATAGCTGAATTGGCTTGCGAAACCGTTAACGAAGAAGGGCAGGTGCATTCCCTTCAACCCTTTTTAAATGTATCCTTGTTCCCGGTTTCAATGACGGAGGAAAGAAACGATTGGGAAAACCGGGAATGGTTAAAAAGAAACATGAAAAAAGTTTTATTCAATAATCGAGTGCTTTTCCATTGCCACGAAGTGCTATTTATTTTTGAAGAACACCACAGCATTAATGTGCCCTTAGCATTGGAGGTGTTGAAAGAAGTTGCCCACCGAAATTTTGATGAACATTGCAGCCGAATTTCTTACTTGGTGGAGTAGTGGACCACAGAATGGGAATTTAAAGAACTCTAAACCTTGAAGCTTTCCCCAACAAAAAAGCCCCGACATTCGTCGGGGCCACAAACACCAAAGTCTGAACCTTATTTCATTGCATCGAATCGGTCCAAATTCATCACTTTTACCCAAGTAGCTACAAAGTCTTTTACAAACTTCTCCTTGGCGTCGCTGCTTGCATAAACTTCTGCAAGAGCGCGTAATTCGCTGTTCGATCCAAAAATCAAGTCGGCCCGGGTAGCACTGTATTTTACCTCACCGGTTTTCCGGTCGCTTCCAACAAACACCTCTTTGGTATCCGTGGTTGCTTTCCAAACCGTGCTCATGTCCAATAAATTCACGAAGAAATCATTGGTCAATTGGTCTTTCTTATCGGTTAAAATTCCATTTTTTGAACGGTTGTAGTTGGCGTTCAATGCACGCATTCCACCAACCAAAACCGTCATCTCCGGAGCGGAAAGGGTCAATAATTGCGCTTTGTCCACCAATAATTCTTCGGTTGAAACCGTGTATTGGGTTTTGGTATAGTTTCTAAAACCATCGGCCATCGGTTCCAAAACGGCAAACGAGTTCACATCCGTTTGTTCCTGTGTGGCATCCATTCTTCCAGCAGTAAACGGTACTTCTACCGAGAAACCAGCGTTTTTTGCCGCTTTTTCTACCGCTGCTGAACCACCTAAAACGATCAAATCGGCTATGGAAATTTTCTTTTTCCCACCCGTGCTATTGAATTCCTTCTGAATTTTTTCGTACACGGCCAACACCTTATTCAATTCTTGCGGATTATTCACCTCCCAATTGCGTTGTGGTGCTAAACGAATCCGCGCGCCGTTGGCGCCTCCACGACGATCAGAACCGCGGTAGGTAGAGGCCGAAGCCCAAGCCACGGTTGTCAATTCGCTGATGCTCAAACCAGAGTTGATGATTTTGCCTTTTAGGGCAGCAATATCAGTCGCATCTACCAAATCATGATTCAAAGCGGGAATCGGATCTTGCCAAATCAAATCAGCCTTGGGTGCTTCAGGACCCCAATACGTCGTTTTCGGACCCATATCGCGGTGGGTTAACTTGAACCACGCCTTCGCAAACGCTTCAGCGAAATACTCCGGATTTTCCATGAATTTCTTGGAGATTTTTCCATATTCTGGATCGAAACGCATCGATAAATCGGTGGTTAACATGGTGGGCAAGTGCTTCACGTTGGGGTCAAATGCATCGGGAACAACGGCTTTTCCATTTTTAGCTACCCATTGGTTGGCGCCGGCTGGACTTTTCGTTAATTCCCATTCGTTGTTGAAGAGCATTTTAAAGAAACCGTTGCTCCATTGGGTTGGAGTAGCGGTCCAGGTTACTTCCAATCCGGAAGTGATCGCGTCTTTTCCTTTTCCGGTGCCATAAGAACTCTTCCATCCAAAGCCTTGCTCTTCAATTCCAGCCGCTTCGGGTTCGCGCCCAACGTGGCTGGCGGGTCCTTTGCCGTGGGTTTTTCCGAACGTGTGTCCGCCAGCAATCAAGGCTACCGTTTCCTCATCGTTCATTCCCATGCGTCCAAAAGTTTCCCGAATATCCTTAGCCGCAGCTAGCGGATCTGGATTTCCGTTCGGACCTTCCGGATTCACATAAATCAATCCCATTTGAACAGCGGCCAACGGGTTTTCCAATTTACGACCATCGGAATAACGTTGGTCATCCAACCATTTGGTCTCTTTCCCCCAATACACATTGGCTTCGGGCTCCCAAACGTCTTCGCGTCCTGCTGCAAATCCGTACGTTTTAAAGCCCATGCTTTCCAAGGCAACGTTTCCGGTAAGGATGAATAAATCTGCCCAAGAAATTTTGCTGCCATATTTCTGTTTGATGGGCCACAACAAACGACGTGCTTTGTCCAAATTTGCGTTGTCGGGCCAAGAGTTTTGAGGCGCAAATCGCTGTTGCCCGGATCTTGTTCCTCCACGGCCGTCACCGGTGCGGTAGGTGCCAGCACTGTGCCAAGCCATGCGGATGAAAAACGGACCGTAGTGTCCGAAATCTGCGGGCCACCAATCCTGAGAATCGTACATCAATTTACGTAAATCAGCTTTTAATGCTTGATAATCCAAGGATGAAAACTCTTTGGAATAATCGAATTTTGAACCCATTGGATCAGATTTCTCACCGTTGGTTCGAAGAACAGAAAGGTTCAATTGGTTGGGCCACCAATCTTCGTTGGTGGTACCGCGGTTACCCGATGGTTTTGCATCGCCGGGTGCGGTTTTTTCTGCGGAAGCACTGCTCGTGGAGCCGTGTCCCATCGGACAAACTGCTTCTTTTTTGTCCTTTTTCTGCGCTTGAGCGAAAACACTCAAGAACAGAAAAGTTGTGGTGATGATTTTTTTCATAAAAGCTTCGTTTTTTCTGCAAAGTAGCGGGTAATTTGGTTATTGACAAAGGAAATGTTTTTTATATTTGCTATTGATAAAATCTATAGGATGAATTTGCAGCAATTGGAGTATATCGTAGCGTTGGATCAGCATCGAAGTTTTAGCAAAGCCGCCGAGGTATGTTGTGTTACTCAGGCAACGTTAAGCACCATGGTAAAAAAGTTGGAAGAAGAATTGAATGTGGTGCTTTTCGACCGGAAAGTCAATCCTACGTTAACCACCGATGCCGGTAAGGAATTGGTTGATTTGGCCAAAGAAATCGTTTTTTTAAGTCGATTGATGAAACAAACGGCTTCGCAAATCAACGATACCATCTCGGGAAAGATATCAATTGGGGTTATCCCAACCATTGCTGGAAATCTGTTACATCGCTTTTTGCCGATGGTTCAGCAAAAGTATCCCTTGCTCGAGGTTCATGTATTCGAATACCATACGCAAACCATCTTGCAGAAAATCAGGTCCAATGAATTGGATTTGGGAATTTTATCAACCCCCCTTCCCAATTTGGACTTGGAGGAACGCGTTTTATACTACGAAAAGTTGATGATTTACGGACCACCTCAAACCAAGCCCAAACAATACTCCAGTCCAACCGACCTGCAAACGGAATCGGTTTGGTTATTGGAAGAAGGCAATTGCCTGAGTGATCAAGTGATCAATTTGTGCGCATTGAAACCCAAAAAATCGTTGAATAACTTCCATTTTAAACCCAACACGTTTGAAAGTTTGGTCAACATGGTCCATCATTTTGAAGGCTTAACCCTACTTCCTGAATTGTATTTCATTGATTCTCCACAAGAACGGAAATCGTTTTTTCAGCAATTTAATCCTCCACATCCGGTTCGGGAAGTGAGCATGGTTTTCCATCGTCCTTTTGCCAAATTGCGCATCATTCAAGCCTTAGAAAATGAGATTCAGGCCGCCATTTTACCGTTGCTTTCCACGTCAAAAGTGAAGAACAGCGATTTGATGATCGCCCAAATGGGAAGTTAATTACACTTGATCCATCATGCAGCGGAAGTGGATTGTCTCCTGAGAATTGATTTTGCATCAATGAAGGTTTGGATCATGATGCCCTTTACATCAATGCTCAGATTTTTAGTTTAATTGGCAGTTTGATGTTTCACTTTTTTAAAGTTTTTATCATCGGTTTAAATTTATTTCGTATCATTGAAGTCAGGTTTAACCTGATATTGGTGCTATGAAAAACAAATACATATCAACGCAATCCAACGAACTTTTATCTTTTTTCAATGAACAAAACCGAAATTGTTTTGATAACTCATTGGCTTACCAAGCTCTTCCTAACTCAAAGGCAAGTACAGTGCGAGAGTTACTTAGCGACATGACCAAGCGGGGTTTGTTGATGCGTTTGAAAGATGGGGTTTATTACATCATTCCCTATGAGCAAAATGCGGCTTCTTTTATGCCCGATTGGCATTTGGTTGCAGAACCTTTGGTGAATGATTCCGAGCATTATATTGGCTATTATTCTGCCTTACAAATCCATAACCTCATTGTACAGCCATCTTTAAAAGAGCAGATTGTTGTTTCAAAACAAATTCGTCCATCTGAAATAAAAATTAAGGAGGTTCCTTTTCAATTCATTTATCATAACGAGAAACATTTTTTCGGTTCGAAAAAAGTATGGATTGACCATTTTCATCAAGTGCTTTGCTCAGACTTAGAAAAAACGCTCATTGATTGCTTGTTTAAACCCGATTATGCCGGTGGAATTGTGGAAGTGGCGAGGGCGATCTACATTTCTAAAGACCAAATTAAAACCGATACCCTTCTTGAATACGTCAAAAATTTCGATTCTCAAGCGGTCATCAAACGGTTGGGTTTTCTATTAGAAATCTTAGGAATCAATACGCATGTAATTGAAGAACTACAAAAATTGAAAACATCTTCTTATGTAGTTCTTGATACCGAATTGCCTAAAACGGGAAGACGGATTAGTCGTTGGAGTATTCAACAAAATTTAGATACAGAAACCATTCAATCTGCCATTTACACGTGATTAAACCAGGAGAAATTCAGCAAAAAGCCAATGCAGTAGGTGTTCGTGACCAGCAGATTGAAAAAGATTACATGCTTTCGTGGATACTTTTTGGCCTTTCTAAACATGCAAATCTTTCAAATGCAATCGTTTTTAAAGGAGGAACGGTATTGAAGAAAGTCTATTTTGAAGCTTACCGTTTTTCAGAAGATTTAGATTTTACCTTGCTGAATAATGAATGGGAAAATGAACAAATATTTGCATGGTTTAAGGAATCATTTGATTTTATCAAGGAAGAAGCAAATATCCCGCTTGAAATCATGAGTAATCATGTACATCAAGATGGAGGCATAAATTTTTACATCAGTTACAAGGGGCCACTTGGAGGTCAAGGAACCAATAAACAAGTCAAAGTAGATATTTCGCGAAATGAAAAATTGGTTTTTGAGCCCGTGAAAAAGGAAGTGTTTTTAGGCTATTCTGATTTGCAACAACACCAAATTTTATGTTATTCCTTAGAAGAAGTATGGGTTGAAAAAATGCGTTCGATCATGCAGCGAATGCAAGCAAGGGATTTTTATGATATCTGGTATTTGCTCGAAGTACATGGTTTAAATGCTAATTATTATATGAGAGAATTGGAAGAAAAATGCAAAAGCAAAGGATTAAACTATACCAATTTCCCCAAAAAAATTCAGGAACGATTGCCACAATATCAAGGCCGATGGGTTAGCTCCATGAAAGAACAAATAAACAACCTGCCAGACTTTGACCAAGTGGTAAGAGAATTACAAAGGCATCTTAAAAAATTAAAATTTTAGAAGTGAAAAATGAGGAATCTTAAAAAGAAAGCTGCTAAATTTTTTCTCAGATAAACACCAAAAACCTTCTTTAGAAACTGAGATTCAGGCTGCCATTTTACCGTTGCTTTCCACGTCAAAAGTGAAGAACAGCGATTTGATGATCGCCCAAATGGGAAGTTAATTACACCTGATCCATCATGCAGCGGAAGTGGCCCTTGGGGCAACGATCTTTTCCGCGCTTGGTACAGGGCCAACAATCCAAATTCGGAACTACTTTGTTGGTCACACTTCCTAACGAATAGGCGGGCATTCCCAATTCGCCCGAAGTGCTTCCCCAAACTACCGTTAACGGAACCGGATAAGCTCCCGCTAAATGCATCATGCCTGTATCTCCTGCAATGATGTGCGTGGCATGCTCCAATACCCAAGCCGATTCTCGAAACGTGCATAATCCCGCCGCATTGATCCAATTTCCAGGACTTTTTTGGGCCAATCGTTCTCCTTGTTCTTGTTCACTCGGACCGCCCAAAAAGACCCAACGTTCGTTGGGGTTCATCCACAAAAGCATTTTTTCTTCTGGAATTCGCTTGGTGGCGTGGGCCGCACCCAATACCATGACTTGGTAATTCCCTTCCCATGGCAATAACTCAGGTAGGCTTTTGGGCGGCTGGGTGTGAGGGAAATAAATGGGGAAATGCCCTTTTATTCCTAAGTGCTCCACTGTTTTTAAATAACGTTCAACCGCCGTTGGAAATGATTTTTTGATTCCCAATTGAATCCATAGAAACCGTTCCCAGTTCGCTTTGTAGAACGTTTTTACCGGACCATCAATGGCCCTTCGAACCCTCCAGCTTCGCCAATTGTTGTGCAAATCTAGAACGAGGTCAAAGGATAAATTCTTGATGCTTTCTGGAAGGTCGTTTTCCCAAACGTGCAAAACGCTTACGTGCGGGTGCCCTTCCAATAATCCAGCGTTTTGCTTTTTCGTGATGTAATGGATCTCAACAGCCGGATTCCATTGCTTCAACGCACTCATCACAGGTGTGGTGAGCACAATATCGCCAATGGCTGAAAACCGAATGATCAGAATTTTCATTCGATGGTGATGTCCACGGGCAATCGGGTTTGAACCGGAGTGCGGAAAAGGGTTTGCACCCGTTCAACCATCCAAGCTTCAGGGCCCATCCAAGCCATTTTTGCGGAAGCGGAAAGTTCTTCAAGGAAGGCCGCAAATCCTTCATTTACCTCGGGGAAGGATTTGATTTCGTAGTTGGTAACACCGGCTTTTTTTGCTGCGTACCGAATCGCTTCTTCCAATCCTCCAAATTCGTCGATGAGTCCAATTTTCTTGGCTTCAATACCGCTGTAAACCCGGCCTTCGGCAATTTCATACGCTTTTTTCAGCGGTATTTTACGGTGTTTGGCAACCATGCCAACAAAATCGTCGTACGTTTGGTTCACCGAGTTTTGGAACCACGCCCGCTGGGCATCGGTTAACGGATGATTCAAATTGCCGATGTCGCTATTGGGTGCTGTAGAAATGCGATCAAAGGTAATTCCCAATTTGTTTTTGAAGAAATTACCGGTGTGCGGAACCGTGGCAAAAACGCCAATGGAACCGGTAATGGTGTTGGGTTCTGCAAAAATTCGTTCCCCCGGAGCCGCAATCATGTAACCGCCTGATGCGGCTACATCGCCCATCGATACGATTAAGGTTTTCTTTCTCTTCAAAATTTCCAATTCTCGTTCCATCACATCAGACGCCAAGGCGCTTCCGCCGGGGGAGTTTACCCGCAAAACCACAGCTTTGATGCGGTCGTTTTCTGCCGCTTCCCGAATGGCTTCCACCAAGGTTGCATCTCCCAAATACCCTCCAGAATTCTTGCCGGAAACAATTTCGCCTTCGGCGTAAATCACGGCAATTTTTGAATCCGATCTCTCTTCTTCTTGGGCTAATTTAAACGCATAATCATGAACTTCTACCAAATCTGGATCCGATTCTCCCGCAACTTTTCCAAGCAACGAATCCACCTGATCTTGGTACATCAAATCGGTAACCAACCCCATCTTCTTAGCCATTTCTGGATTTGAAATGCTGAGGTTTTTGGCCCATTGGTCCAAATTTTCAACGGGAATTTTTCTGCCTTTCGATACCGATTGCAAGTAATCTTGGTAAATATTCCCAAGAAACGATTCTACTTGCTCGCGGTTGTAATCCGAGTAATTTTCACGGGTAAACACCTCTCCAGCACCTTTGTAATTTCCTTTTTTTATCAACTCCACCTGAATGTCAAGTTTGTCGAGTAACCCCTTGTAAAACATTCCGTTGGAGGTCATGCCTTGCAAAATATAATTCCCTTTGGGATGAAGGATGATGTGATCGGCGCCGGACGAGAGGTAGGTTTCTTTTTTGGTGTAAATGGAACCATTGGCGATAACCTTTTTCTTCGATTGTTTGAAATCTTCGATGGCCGATTTGATTTCGTTCAACGATGCCATTCCGGGATATTGCCCTGCCGCCGAAAAATCCAAGTACAACGCCTTGATGTCGGGATCGGTCTTCGCAGCTCGAATGGCATGCGTTACTTGGCGCAAGCTGATGCTCGCTTCCCGCGATAGCGGCCCTAAATCCACACCGGAAAACGGATCGTTTTTCTCTTGATCCATGATGGGGCGATTAAAAGCGATTTTTAGAATGGAGTGGTCGGCCACTTTTACCGGCTCTTTGCTTCCGGTAGCACCGGCAATGGCCGCTCCTAAAATCACAATAAAAATGAGAATCAGTGCGAACAAAGCCAGAAATACTCCCAAACAACTGGCCATGGTAGATTTTAAAAATTCTTTCATAATTTGCAAACGAAAACGTTGAATATCTCGTTGGAAGTAAAGATAAAACTTTAGAAAAAAGAAATGAAAAAGATTCTCTTCATCGCAACCTTATTTCTTCTCGTTTCTTGCCAGAAAGATGGTTTTGAGTCGGTAAAATTGGTTTACAAACAAGTGGATGGCTGTACGTGGTTGCTTCGGAAAAGCAATGGCACCTTGTTGGAACCCACGAATTTGGGATCGTTTGTTCCAAATCCGACCGAGGGTCAAAAAGTTTGGGTGAAAATCGAGTCAAAACCCATGATGAGCATATGCATGATGGGGGAAACCGTGGAAATTAAGGAACTGAAAAATTAATGCTTCTTCCCTAGAAAGATCACCCACATCAACCACGTTATGCCTTGCTGGGTATCCATGGTATTGTCGGTAGAAAAGCTGAGCAACCCTAAAAAGAGGATGGGCCACCACGATTTATAAGATTTTCCAAAAAACATGTGTCCCAAGAAAAACAACCAAAACAATCCTCCAAGCCATCCGAATTGAACCAAGGCCGTTAAGTATTGGTTGTGAGGCCAGTGAACCCATTCCCACGGTTGTTGCTGCTCCATAAGCCATCGCTGAGCATCCATCACTACATCTCCAACTCCTGTTCCAATCCAAGAATTCGACTTCGCTACATTCCAATAAACCTCCCAAAGAGCCAAACGTTTGTTGGCCGAACCGTAAACCAATTCGGAATCGATCCCTTGGAACGATTCAATTTCGGAGAATAACCTTCCAAAGGCATCCGATAAGAGCGAAAATCCAAGAATCCCCAACAATACAACGGCAGCGAATGCCATCAAATTCCTACGTGAACGGTGTTGAACCGTCATCCAAATGAAACCAATTCCAGCTCCAATCAGTCCCAATCGGGCTTCCAAAAAGAGCAGGGTGAGCAACGTTAACGAACCAACCAAAACCGGAATCAACCATGCTTTACGTTCGTAAATTTCCAACATCATCCATAAAAAAATGGAAGCCAAAATCAATCCCGCGAGCGGACGTCTTGTTAAAGGTGACGGGATTTTGGAATGTTGAAATTCATGTCCGATTTGAACCGAAGTGCCATTGATGCGGTAATCGACTTGCTGAATATCTCCAGTTGTTTCGTTGTTTTTGAAAAACCAAAGCGCTGACGTTTTTTGGTTGAAAACAAAAGAAAAGGAAGTGTCGGATGCAACCGGAAAAGAAATGTAGTTCGAAAAAGATTTGGAATCCAAGCAAAAAATGAGGTTTTTCCCTTGAACAGAAACGTGCAGGGAATCGCCAGAGTTCAATCCTTTCTCGTGGGTGTAAGCGAAGGGATGCTCGTTATTCAAAAAGTAGGTTCCTCCTCCTCGGTACCCCGATTCTTGGTTCAGCCAAGGGTAGGCTTTGTCGGGCAGGACCAACGAGCTCAACGCCAACAAACACCACACCGATATTGAAAACAAGAACCCGATTCGGATGTATTTTTTGAAGAACGATTCCAAAGGAACGAAGAACCAATAAACGGGAAAGGTGAAAAGCAGGTGTTTGATGTTCAGTTGTTTCCAACCTTCATCGGTTAATTCCGAGTAAAAAATCCCGAACAAATACAAACCAAACAATCCCCAGAAAGACCAAGATTTTTTGAAAAGCGGAAGGATTGATTGGGTTCCTTCTTTCCATTGGAAGAGAATTCCGAGCGCTGCGATGCCTTCTGAAATTCCTAGGCCGGCTTTCGACCACGGCAGGAATACGGCCATGAGAACCAAGCCCCAGCCCTGCAATGATTTGCCAATGGTTTGCAGTTGATTCAATTTAATAACTAATCACCTCAATACCGCCCATCAAATTCATTCCTTTCAACACCAAAACTTGGTT
>CANHCV010000002.1 GCA_947459245.1 Bacteroidota bacterium | reverse complement strand
ACGAAAAGTGGCCGAAGGAAAACATAAAATGAGTGTTTTAAACGCCATTCGAAACAAAATTGTACTTCGGATTTTTGCCTGCGTTACCCAAGAACGAATGTTTGAAAAAAAAATTAACTTTTGCTTGGAAAAACCATAGAAATCGAAGGGAGAAGGGTAGTAAAGGTCGAGGGGAAATCATCTATTCTAAATCCTTATATGCCATCGAAAGCTTTGGAAGTTTCCTTGCTTCTTGATGAATAATTGCAGACTTCTTTTTTCGGTTCCAGCCTTGAACTTGCTTCTCCCTGACATAAGCGTCGTCAATCCTTAAGTATTCTTCGAAATAAACCAATTTGACCGGCAATCTCTTTTTTGTATGATTGGCCCCTAATCCAGATTGATGTTGTGCCAATCTAACTTCCAAATTCTTTGTACTACCTGTGTAATAGGTTCCATCTGCACATTCCAAAATATACATATACCCTTTCAAATCGATGCAATTTATACCAAATTTTAAAAAAATAGCTAAAAATGAAACGTTTATAAACGTTTCCTAAAGGAGAGCCTCAGGATAATGGTGCCTTCGAGGAGCCGGTGCCCGAGTGGTTCGACCGAAGGGAGAAGTTTATCGAGGGCCCGGCACCAGAATTACCCGCTCCTTGAGTTTCTCGAAGGGTGGTATCGAACCATCCCGACGCATGTCGGGAATGTATCGAGGGCCGGCCTATCCATTGATTCTTAAAAACTGCGCTCAAAAAAATCAAATTTTTACGTGATGTTTTCTTATTTTTGCACGTAAATATTATGAGCATGAACACCAAACTTACCTTAAATCTCGATAAGGACGTGATTGAAGAAGCAAAAACGTACGCGAAAGACCATAAGGTGAGCCTTTCCAAGCTCATCGAAAATTATTTGAATTCACTTACCACCTCAAAAGAAAAAAGTAGAAAAGTAAGTCCGCTGGTGGAAAGTTTAACAGGGGTCATCCCCAGCGAAGCGCAGGACGACAGAAAAGGTTATCGGGAGTTCATTTCCAAAAAGTATTCTTGATGCAAAGGCTGCTGGTTGACACCAACATTGTGATTGATTTATTAACGAAAAGGGAAGGGTTTTACCTGGAGGCTCAGGATCTTTTTACATTATCGGATGAAGGACGGTTGAAGTTATTGGTTTCCTCCCTCACGTTTGCGAACACTCACTATTTACTATCTCGGCACAAAAGCAAAGATGAAACCCGGAAAACATTGATCAAATTCAAGGTTTTGGTGGAGGTTGCCCCATTGGCCGACAAAATTATTGAATTGGCCATGGCCTCCGATTTTTCCGATTTCGAGGATGCGATTCAATACTACACCGCCCTTGAAAATGAGGTAGATGCCATCATTACCCGAAACCTAAAAGACTTCAAAACCTCGAAATTGCCGGTATTCACCGCAAAAGAGTTCTTGAGAAAGTAAAGTTTTTTTTCAAAGAAGGGCGCATTTACCCAAATTCAAAACAACAAAAGAGGGAAACATTGATGTTTCCCTCTTTCTATTTCTAATGCACGTTATGGAATTAAAATTGGTAGGTTTTGTTGGGTTGGATATTAGATTCCAATATTAATGGAATTGAATAGCCCAAAGAGAAAAAATGAACTAATTGAGATTCAAGTTTACGGGAATAATGATTTCCGAAGTAATCAGAATGGTTCCACCGTCCAATATTTCCAATACCAGAATGGGCTGATAAATAGTAATTTTTCCACAAAAAATACGTTATCCCAAATGATAGAAAGGCACTTTTCCAACTTTCAATATCATCGTTGAATGTAGATAAATTATCCTTTGGTTTAATGAGTGAATATGTAAAATTGGATTGACATTCAACTATTACATTGGGACTAATAACATACCCTAAATTTATTATTCCTCCGAGAGATATTTTTTTATCCCAAAGATCAGCATAAGAAATATACCTTTGATTTAATGGGGCATACTGAAATAAAAAATCAAAATTAACTTTTTTACTTTTATTTGAATAACCTAAATTTATCGCATTGAAATTAGAAAATCCAAGGGAATATCCTGGATCATTCTTTCCAAACTGTGATGAAATTCCAATTTTAATTGAATTTGAAACATTTTCTTGAGCACTTATCCTTCCATAAGAAAAAATAACAAGCAGAAAAAAAATAGTTTTATTGCCCTTCATAAACGTCAAAAATAACTTGTTCAAACAATCCTGCTTTTAAACCCAAAAAGGTTCGATAAACCACTTGCTTTCGAATGTTAGCAATGGTTACTTTGTTGCCGTAGGTATCCTTGGCTGTTTTGAACATCTCCGAGAACAACACCGCTTTGTTTTTAGGAGAAGCAAGTGCTAGCGTTCCCAAATATTTGAATTTTGATGTTGAGTTTTGACCATAATTATCAACACTTCCATTCAGAACGGAAGAGTTGCTATAAGTTTTACAACTTTGTAGAAGTACAAAGAAAGATGCGATAAAAAATAATTTTTTCATAAATAACGTTTTTCCAAAATTAACAGGCACGGTTCCGTTCAAAAAGCTACAAATAGTGCAGTTTTATTCCAACTTGTTTGCACATTCGGCAGATGAGGTGTAGCTTTAAGGTTATGGACGAGCTGGCTCAAATGCGTTTAGGAAATAAAATCAGAAAAATCCGAGAAATTAAAGGATTAAAACAAGAAAACATTGCTGATAAAATTGGATTGTCGTTGAGTTCCTACGGAAAAATTGAGCGCGGGGAAATTAAACTCTCCGTGGATCGCCTATCATCTATTGCCCAAGCCATGGATTTGTCCATGAATGCCATCCTCGAATTCGATGAAGGCGTAAACATCAATTTCTCGGCTAATACCTTCAATGAAAATAGCCACGGCGGTTACTACCAAAATCCGCATTTCAATCATCAAAACATAGAAGAATTAAAAAGCCAGATCGAGACCTTCAAAGGCGTTATTGCCAATCTGGAGCACGTGGTGCAAGTTCAAAAAGAATTGATTGATCGGTTAAAGAAGTAATTTTCACCAAGAGTTTACGCTTCTTGATGTTTATCCATTAGGGGTAGTTACCGATAGCAATTAGGAAAAAGAAACGGTTTTTTCTTAAATTTGATTTACTATGCCAACAATTCTATTTATTTACGGCTGGAGGCTGTTTTTCTACTCCAATGAGGGCAATGAACCCATTCACGTTCATGCCGAAAAAGGCGACATGGAATGTAAATATTGGTTATTGGTTGAAGAAATTGAAATCAGAGAGGAATTTTCATTTAACTTAACACCCTCGGAAAGAAGAGAGATCAAAAAGATCATTTATCAGCATTTCGATCTTATTGTTCGTTCTTGGGAAAATCATTTTAACAAATAATCCGATGATCATCACTCCGCAAATTGACGAAATTACCTTTGATCAGAATTTCATGTTTCTTCATATTCATGGAAAGCGAATGAAAGTTTCATTGGAACAGGTTTCTTCCAAATTGACAGCTGCAAATGAAATGCAACGTCTTTTTTATAAAATTTCACCGTCGGGATATGGCATCCATTGGCCATTGATTGATGAAGATCTTTCGGTTGAGCAATTATTGAAATTTGCAGTAGGTTAATCGTTTTTGCGCTCTACCATTCAACTGTTGCATTGATGCGGTGCCTTCGAGGACCTAGGGTATGGGATTTAGGCGATGTTCGTGTGTCTGCCAGCAGGTGATTTTAAACAGCCCGTAGTTTAATTTCGGTTCCCGAATTGGAGAGTAAACTGTTGGTTGAAAACCGGAAATAAAAGAAAAAAAATCACCGTTTCCCCAGGGGGCCGCCACGCATTTTATCCCGAAATTCTTCGGGACCTCCCCATGCACAAAGCTAAATTTTATTCCCCACAATGTCAATGAATTATCCGTTTTTAAACGTTTATATCCGTTTATAAACGTTTATAAACGACTAGCAATTTTCTACACCCTAACTTTACTTCCGGGGAGGGGTGGACTTGTCCCCGCTTGATTCCATCACATTTTTTCGTGTTTCCAAAAATAGCCGCACTAGTGCTCGTTGAAATCAGTCCATGAGCCAGTCGAAGGGTGGTCTCGAACCATCCCGACGCATGTCGGGACACTCGACCACCTCATCCAAGATTTCCTTTTGACTTTCCTCAACGGCCGGTGCCCGAGTGGTTCGACCGAAGGGAGAAGTTTATCGAGGGCCCGGTACCAGAATTACCCGCTCCCTAAGGCTCTCGAAGGGTGGTCTCGAACCATCCCGACGCATGTCGGGAATTTATCGAGGGCCCGGCACTCAAATTCGAACTACTTCCCAAAAACCTTCAAAACATCCTCCTTCGGAAGAAAACCGAAGTGGTTTTTGATCAGCTTTCCTTTTTCGTAAAACTGCAAAACTGGAATTTCTTCGAACTTCAAGGCGTGCGCCAATTGCTTGTTCTCGTCAATATTGATGCGGATCACCTTGATCTTGCCATCCTTGCCAACCTCACTCAAAATGGGCTCTAACTTCCGGCAAGGACCACACCATGGAGCGTAAAAATCGATGATCACCCGATCGGCGGATCCGCCCATCTTCCCGTACTCCTCCATCGAAATTTTGTCGGCCGGCGCTTCCGAAGCGCCCACCAACGGCAACCCCGCGCCGGTCCACTTCATTACCCCACCCTGCATCTCATAAACCTGGGTAAAACCCTGGCTCTTCATGAATTCTACCGCTGCATGGCTTCGGCCACCAGCCAAACAATACACGAAGTACGGCATATCGCGGTTGTACTTCACCACCTCCGTTTTAAACTTGGTGTTCCAATCTAAATTGCGCGCACCACTCACAAATCCTTCGGCAAACTCACCGGGAGTGCGCACATCCAACAAAACCGCATTCGGCATTGCAGCTAACTTTTCTTGAAAAGGCTTCGGAGCTAATACAAACTCCTGTCCGTTGCAGGCGAACAAAGCAACGCCCAACAACAAGGTAAAAAATGATTTCATGCTAATTTTTTTTAGGAAAGATGCCTGCGCGAAAAAGGTTCCTTACCGAAAATCTTCTTCCTTCATGTTCAACCACTCCAAAGCCGATTTGCGCAACAACCAATCGGTCGTTTCCGCATCGTAGCCCATGGATTTTACCAACGAACCGGGCTCCAATTCTCCAAGCGGAAAGGGATAATCCGTCCCCATGGCAATTTTGGTTGGACCTACCAATTTCATCAGCAATTCCAAAGCCACCGGATCGTGCACCAATCCATCGAACCAAAATTTGCCGACCGAATCTTTCGGCCCCACCGAATTATCAATGGCACACAAATCGGGGCGGGCCTCAAACCCGTGTTGAATACGCCCCACCGTAGCCGGAAAGCTTCCGCCACCGTGAGAAAACGCCACACGTAATTTGGGAAATTTCTCGAAAATCCCGCCAAAGATCATGGAGCAAATGGCCAAACTCGTTTCGGCGGGCATTCCCACCAACCACGGTAACCAATACCTCGACATTTTCTCTTGGCCCATCATGTCCCAAGGGTGCACAAAAACAGCAGCATCCAACCGCTCACACGCCTCCCAAACCGGATAAAGGGCCTTTTCATGCAAATTCCAATCGTTCACGTGAGATCCAATTTCGATTCCCTTCATGCCCAATTTCATCACCCGCTCCAACTCTTGCACCGCCAATTCTGGATCTTGCAAGGGAATCGTGGCCAGGCCTACGAAACGTTTCGGGTAGCGGTGAACAATTTCCAAAATGTGATCGTTCAAAAAACGATGAATTTCCAGCGTATCCTTCGGCTTCGCCCAGTAATTGAACATCACCGGAATGGTGCTGAGCACTTGAACGTTAACCCCGTGGTGATCGCATTCCTTCAGTCGCGTTTCGGCGCTCCAACAATTGTCTTCAATTTCTCGAAAGAACTTATCATCCACCATCATCCGAGCGCAGCAAGGCCGATGATGATCCAATCGAATAAATCCGCCGTAACCGAACTTCTCGGCCCAATCGGGCATGTGTTCAGGGATGATGTGGGTGTGAATATCGATCATTTCCTTACGAACCTTTCATCGGCTTCCATCACATGACCGCAAGAGGTGCAGGTGCGCAAGGTTTCATTTCCGTAATAATCGGCAAAACGGGGAAGGAAATCGGTTTCAATATCGTGCAACTCGAAATACGTTTCGTGCAATTTGTGGTTGCACTTTTCGCAAAACCAAAGCAATCCATCTTGAAAGCCCTTTCCGGCCCTTTTCCGCTCAATCACCAAACCCAAACTGTTTTCCGAACGGGCCGGACTGTGGGGAGTGCCTGCAGGACACAAAAACATGTCGCCAGGACCCAAAGGCACATCCACCGCTTTTCCATCTACCTGAATGCGTACGTTGATGTGGCCTTCCAGTTGGTAAAACAGCTCCTCCGTTTCGTTGTAATGGTAATCCTTCCGCGCATTCGGCCCCGCAACAATCATCACAATGTAATCGCCCGATTCTTTGTACAAATTGCGGTTTCCAACGGGTGGTTTCAATTCGTGCCGATGTTCATCGATCCACTTTTGAAGGTTAAAGGGCATGCGGATTTCCATAACAATAGTTTTGTCCTCAAAGATAAGAAGTGTTACTTTTGTTTGAATGATTAACCGCTCCACCATCGACAAAATCATGCAGGCCGCATCCATCGAGGAAGTGGTGGGCGATTTTGTACAATTGAAGCGAGCAGGAGCCAATTTCCGCGGATTGAGTCCGTTCACGGCCGAGAAAACACCCTCGTTTTACGTGGTTCCCTCCAAAGGAATTTTCAAAGATTTCAGTTCCGGAAAAGGAGGAAACGCCGTGGCTTTCTTGATGGAGCACGAAAAAATCTCCTACCCCGAAGCCCTGCGCTGGTTGGCGAAACGGTATAACATCGAAATTGAAGAAGATCGGAATTACGACAAAGAAGCGGAAGATGCGGCGAAATCGCTGCGGGAAAGCCTCTTTGTGGTGAACGAATACGCCGCAAAATCTTTCCACGAATACCTGCAAACCGATGCCGGTTCCACCATCGGTCTCGCCTATTTCAAGGAGCGCGGGTTTTCAACCAAAACCATGGAGACCTTCAGTTTGGGATTCGCCCCTGAAAACCGAACCGAGTTTACCGAAACCGCTCTAAAAAACGGTTATAAAAAAGAATTTCTCACCCAGTTGGGGCTTACCGTTGAACGCGATAACGGCTCGTTTTACGATCGTTTTGCTGGAAGGGTGATGTTCCCCATCCACAACCTCAGCGGTAGGGTGATCGCCTTCGGAGGGCGTGTGCTCAAGAAAGATGAGAAAACGGCCAAGTACCTCAATTCTCCCGAAAGTGAATTGTACCACAAAAGTTCCGTGCTTTACGGACTCTTCCAAGCGAAATCCAGCATCGTTAAAAGCGATGTTTGTTATTTGGTGGAAGGATACACCGACGTTATTTCCCTGCATCAGGCCGGTTTTACGCAAGCCGTTGCCTCGGCCGGAACCAGTTTAACCGAGGAACAAGCTCGACTCATTCGCCGCTTCACCAAAAACGTAACGGTGTTGTACGATGGAGACGCGGCAGGAATCCGTGCTTCCATGCGAGGCATCGATATTTTGTTGCAACAAGGGCTGGATGTTCGGGTGCTTTTGCTTCCCGATGGGGAAGATCCCGACTCTTTGGCCAAGAAAGATCCCAATCGGTTAGAACACTGTTTGAAGGAAGAGGTAAAAGATTTCATTTCGTTTAAAACCGATGTATTGTTGGTTGATGCGGGCCAAGATCCGCTGAAAAAAGCGGAAGTACTGAAGGAATTGGCCCGAACCATTGCGTTGATCGACGATCCCATGCGGCGCTCGGTGCTGCACATGGAAACGTCCAAGCAAATGGGCGCCGATGAGCGCATCTTCCTTTCCGAAATCAACAAAAATCGACTTGAAAAAGCAGTTCCCAATCGGGAAGAGCGCGATATGATTCCATCCCCAACGGAAGCTTTTCCTGCTCCTGCAGTTCCGATTGTTGGGGTGGGCGACCAAAAATTTCCGCATGAATTGTACCTGTTGCGGTTGCTCGTGCACTTCCCCGATGCGCTGATCGAAGAATACACCTTGGCCCAAAGGGCCGTGATGGAAATGGAAGGCTACGAGTTTGAAGACACCCAAGCGGCTGCGCTTTTTACGCACATCGCCTCGGAAGTCTTGGCCGAAAGGCCGGTTACCCAAGAGGGATTGGTTCAGATTCCCGATCCATCCCTTTCGAGTTTGGTGGTTGATTTGTTAACCCAGGAATGGAACATCAGTGAAAACTGGGCCAAATCGTTCGAAATCGAAATCGAAACCCCCGAACAGAACTTGGCGAAAGATTTCGAATCGGTGATGGATCGCATCAAATTGAAAACCATTTTGGGTTGGATCAAAGAGATCGACGAAGAATTAAAAGCCATCGATCACAACAACGAGAACGCACTGCAAGAAAAACTCATCGCCAAAAAAATGTTTTTGGAACAAATTCAAGAGATCACCAAAAAATACGGAACTTCCATTTACCGATAAATTCATGATTCACGTTCATCTTTCCATCGCTTCCATCGAAAAACAACGCATTCGAATTTCCATCCACCACCCGTTTTCAACCAACGAGTTTTTCATTCCAGCTTGGCGGCCGGGCCGGTACATGGCTCAATGGTTTGCTCCCTTGGTGAAAAACATCCACGGCATCAACAACTGCGGTGGAAAGGTAAAAATGCGCATGATTTCGGATACGTGCTGGAAATCCGATGAACCCATCGACCGAATCTCGTATGAATTCGAAGCCAAAACTTTCGACGGGGGCGGCAGCTGGGTGGGAGAAGATGTGTTCTACCTTAATCCGGTGAATGCGGTTATTTACCCCAAAGATGGATTGTCTCATTCGGTGGAGGTAACGTTGGACGTTCCTGCCGATTTTTTGAGGGTTTGCGGAAAGCCGTTCGATGGGAATCGGGTGGTTTTCAAGAATTACGACGAGCTTTACGACCATCCGGTGGTGGCTTCCAACGACCTCCGAAAGTTTGAGTATTCGGTGGAAGGCACCCGATTTTATTCGTGGTTTTACGGATTGAAAGACAAATTGTGGAGCCAAGAATGGTTATCGCACAACACCGAAGTTTTTGAGAAGTTTTCACGCGCTCAGTTCGAACTTTTCGGAAGTTTTCCGTTCGAGGAATTTCATTTCATTACGTTGGTGCCCGAGTATTCGTACTACCACGGTGTGGAACATTTGAGCAGCACCATGTTGGTGTTGGGGCCACCCGAACGGGTACTCATGGATCGTCCTAAAGATTTGTGGGGGGTGGCCAGCCACGAGTTGTTTCACTGTTGGAACATCAAAACCATTCGCCCCGCTTCCCTCCTTCCCTACGATTTTTCCCGTCCGCAGTTCAGCTCGCTTGGCTACGTTTACGAGGGTTTCACGACGTATTATGGAGATGAAATTCTTTACCGAAGTGGGGGTTTTTCCATGGAGGATTGGCTGGAAGAAATTTCCGCCCGATTGCTCGAACACCGGAACAAACCCGGTCGATTGGAGATTTCGTTGGCCGATTGTTCCATCCTCACTTGGATGGGCGGTTACGATGCCAAATACAAAGATGAGCGCCAATCCATTTACACCGAAGGCATGTTGAATGCGCTCATCATCGACACCCTTCTTCAAAAAAATACCGACAAGCGAATTCGTTTGGACGATTTGATGCGACGAATGTACCGGGATGCACAAGACGGAAAAGGCTACACCCGCCAATCCATTTTAAGTCATTTGTACGACTTAGATCCTTCTACCCATTGGCAAGAGCATTTCGAAAAATTTTACTACAGCCCCGTGGACCTCACATCAGACGTTTTGGAATGCCTGGATTTTTGGGGCATAGGGCACGAGTGGAAGGGCGAGGAATTGGTGTTATTCCCCCAATAAATCGGCTTGCATTTGTTGCAACACTTTTCCGGCTTCGTTCCAAGCCGCCTCAAAATCATCTCCCTTTAGGAATGGAAGTTTCAACCCCAAATAGAATTTGATTTTGGGTTCGGTACCCGAGGGTCTTGCAGAAGCGATGCTCCCTTCGGAAGTGAGGAATTGCAATACATTGGATTTTCCCAAAGGAATGGAGAACGAACTTCCGTCTTCCAATCGAGTTCCGGTAGAATTTTTGTAATCTTTCAACGTTGATACCGGTTGTCCGCCCAAAACTTTGGGTGGATTTTGGCGGAAATTTTCCATCATTCCTTGAATTTCGGCCACTCCGTCTTTTCCTTTTTTGGTGAGGGAAATGAGGGATTCGCGGTACAATCCGAAAGTTTCGTACATGGCCAGCAGCATTTGGTACAACGAACCATGGACTTCCTTGGCGTAAGTGGCCATTTCGGCAATCATGGCGGCGCTTCCAATGGCATCTTTATCGCGAACTTGATCGCCAATTAAAAACCCGTAACTTTCTTCTCCTCCGCACAAAAACTGGGTTTTTCCTTCGTTTTCGCGCATGATTTCGGCAATGTACTTGAAACCGGTTAGGGTGTCGAAGCACGTTAAGCCATAATGTTCGGTAATGGTTTTTAGAAGTTCAGAGGTTACGATGGTTTTCACCGTGTAATCGGTAGATTTTAAGGTTCCGTTTTCTTTTTTAGATTGAAGAACGTACCAAGTGAGCAAGGCTGCGGTTTGATTTCCGTTCAGCAATTGCATGTGGCCTTGGGGGTTGCGGATGGCTATTCCCACCCGATCGGAATCGGGATCGGTAGCAAGCACCAATTCAGCTCCTACCGATTCGGCCTGTTTCATGGCCATGGACATGGCTTCGGCCTCCTCTGGATTGGGGTAAACCACGGTTGGGAAATTTCCATCGGCTGCGGCTTGTTCCTGAACCACGGAAACGTTTTCGAATCCCATTTCGAGGAGCAATTGCGGAAGCAACGTAATTCCAGTTCCGTGGATGGAGGTGAAAACGATGCCCAATCCGTTGTGCTTGGAAACCAAATCGGGACGCAGGGATTGGGATTTTAGGTAATCGAGGTAAACACGATCGAGATCGGTTCCGATCGGCTCGATGGTTCCCGCCGAGAAATCGGTTTTCACCTGACTCCAATCGGTAATTTGGCGCACCTCGGCGATGATGTTTTTATCGTGAGGGGCTACGATTTGTGCGCCATCGTTCCAGTACGCTTTGTAACCGTTGTATTCTTTCGGATTGTGGCTGGCGGTAATGACCACGCCCGACTGACAACCCAAATGCCGAACGGCAAAGGAGAGTTCGGGAGTGGGGCGCAGGTGTTCGAAGAGGTAAACATGGAATCCGTTTGCAGCGAAAATTTCGGCCGTAAGTCGGGCGAAAAAAGCAGAGTTGTTTCGGGAATCGTGGGCGATGGCTACCTTAATGCTTCCTTGAAACTGGGAAGAGAGGTAGTTGGCCAATCCTTGAGTGGCCATTCCAACGGTGTATCGGTTCATGCGATTGGGGCCTAAGCCCATGATGCCCCGAAGGCCGCCGGTTCCAAATTCCAAATCAGTATAAAAAGCATCTTCGATGGCTTTCCAATCTTCCGATTTGGCCCACTGATCGAGGGTACATTGATCCTCGTTGGCCAAATCCATCTTCTTCCATTGCTCCCATTTCAGAGCTGCTTCTGCTGATAACTGATTCATGACGCAAATTTGAGAAAAGATTTTCAGTTGTGCGCAACGATTTTTAGGGAAAGGAGTCAAAATCAAATATTCAACAAACCTTATTCACTATGAAACTTCAAAAAACCGCCTTTGCCCTAACCTCTCTTTTTGCCATTGGGCTTATTTCTTTGAACTTAACGGGGGATCCAACCGGGAAAACTGGTTTTTTTGGAAATACTGTTTCAAGCAGTTGCCGAAACTGCCACTCCAGTGGAGCTGGCGGAAGCGCAACCCTAACGATGAACATACCCTCCCAGGGATTTACTCCCGGCCAAACGTACCAAGGAATTTTAACCGTTTCAAAGCCGGGAGCTGCGCTTTTCGGATTAAACCTCGCAGCTCAAACCTCTTCAAATACCAACATGGGAACCTTGGTTTCTGGAAATACCCGAACTCAAGTATTGCAAAGCCAGCTCACTCACCGAAGAAATGGCGGACTTTTCAACGATTCGTGTCAGTTTTCCTTCAATTGGACCGCTCCGGCTCTTGCTTCGGGACCCGTAACCTTCAAATGGAATGGCCTATCGGCCAACAACAACGGTTTTGATACGGGTGATTTTACCGCGAACGGTTCTCAAACGTTTGCCCTTGCACCCAACGCTTCCAACGAAATGACCCAGGGAATTTTCGAGGTTTACCCCAACCCCACCACCGAACTCATCAACTTCAAAAGATTTACGATAGACAAAGCGGAAGCCATTGAAATTTTTAATCTAGAGGGAAAATTGGTGTACCGAACAACCCTTCTTCATGGAATGGATACGGTTCAGATTTCTACCGTTCCGTGGAGCAAAGGCATTTATTTGGTGAAATACAACGATTTTCATCAAAAAATTGAAGTGAAATAACCAAGTAAAATCCAATACAAAGCCCCTGAAACTGGGGCTTTTTTTATGGCAAAAATTCGGAAAAAGTGAACATTAATTCCTTAATTTTGCACGATTTTAAGCTTATGAATCAGTATTCCTACATCGCAAACGCAGAGCCTGTCGCTCTGGAACATCTGTACGAATCTTGGAAAAAAGATCCGGAATCGGTAGATATCAGTTGGAAAAAATTCTTTGAAGGATTTGAATTTGCATCTCAATCGGGCTTTTCGGCCGAAAATGTGGATGCTTCTCAACTCTCCAAAGAACTAGCCGTAGCGCAATACATCGATGCGTGGCGCAGCCGCGGACACTTGGTTGCGAAAACCAATCCCATTCGTCCGCGCCTCGATCGTCAGCCCGCATTGGCCCTTTCCGATTTCGGATTGAGCGAGGCAGATCTTGATCATTCCTTCCATGCCGGCGCCATGATTGGCATGAACGGAGCTTCCCTTCGTTCAATCACGGCTTATCTTGAAAAATTGTACGCTGGGAGCATCGGCGTTGAATACATGCACATCCGTTCGAAATGGATGAGGGAATGGATGCAGCAGCACTTCGAAAGCCGTTGGCCCAAGTACCAGATGGACATCGAAAAGAAGAAAAGAACCCTTCATAAACTCACTGAAGCCGCTGTTTTTGAAAACTTCCTGCACAAAAAATTTGTAGGTCAAAAACGATTTTCTTTGGAAGGTGGAGAAAATACCATCCCCGCTTTGGATGCCATCATCAACCACGGCGCCGATTTGGGCGTGAAGCGTTTTGCCATCGGAATGGCCCACCGCGGTCGTTTGAACGTCCTTGCCAATATCCTTGAAAAAAGTTACGATTACATTTTCAATGAATTCGAAGGAAACATCAATCCCGACGTTTCTTTCGGTGACGGGGACGTGAAATACCACCTTGGCTTTTCTTCCATCACCAAAACCACGAACAACAAAGAAGTGTATTTGGCCCTTGTTCCGAATCCTTCCCACCTCGAAGCCGTGAATCCGGTTTTGGAAGGTTATGTTCGCGGAAAAGGCGACAATTGGTACCAAGGAGATCGCTCTCAATTGATGCCGATTTTGATCCATGGAGACGCTGCGCTTTCCGGGCAAGGCATCGTTTATGAAGTGGCACAAATGTCGCAACTTCCCGGCTATTACACCGGCGGAACCATGCACTTTGTAATCAACAACCAGATTGGTTTTACGACCAATTTCAGCGATTCTCGTTCATCCGACTACTCTACTGCCGTTGCGAAAGCGATTGATTGTCCGGTTTTCCACGTAAACGGAGACGATGCTGAAGCGGTGATTTTCGCCGTAGAAATGGCCACCGAATTCCGCCAGCAATTTGGAGTGGATGTTTTCATCGATATGGTGTGTTACCGAAAGCACGGACACAACGAAAGCGATGAACCCAAGTTTACCCAACCTCACTTTTATGATTTGATTTCCAAACACAAAAACGCGTTGGAAATCTACCGTCAGCAATTGCTTGCTTCCGGTGCCATCACCGAAGCAGAGGCGAAGTCCGACGAAAAGGCGTTCAACGATTTGTTGCAAGATCGTTTGAACAACGTGAAACAAAAAACCATTCCGGCCATTAAGCCGCATGCTTCTCGCCTTTGGGAAAAAATTGGGCGTTCCAACTCATCGGATTTCGACCAATCTCCCGTTACCGGTGTGAATTCCAAAGTAACCGATGCCGTTATTGCCGCTCTCACCAAACAACCCGAAGATGTTACACCCATCAAAAAGGTGCAACAGTTGTTGGAAGATCGGAAGAAAATGTACGCCAACGGCACACTCGATTGGGCGTTGGCCGAATTGATGGCTTACGGAACCTTGCTCCACGAAGGCAAGAACGTTCGCATCAGCGGGCAGGATGTGATTCGTGGCACCTTCTCTCACCGTCATGCTGGATTTTTTGATCAGCAAACCGAAAAGTTCTACAATTCCTTGAACGGAATTGGGGCTGGACAAGGTGAATTCCGCATTTACAACTCTTTGCTTTCCGAATATGCCGTTTTAGGATTTGAATACGGCTATGCCATGTCGAATCCGAACAATTTAACCATTTGGGAAGCCCAATTTGGTGATTTTTCGAACGGTGCTCAAACCATGATCGATCAGTTCATTGCCTCTGGCGAAAGCAAGTGGCAGCGCATGAATGGCATGGTAATGTTGTTGCCCCACGGGTACGAGGGTCAAGGGCCTGAGCACTCGAATGCTCGCCCTGAGCGTTACTTGCAATTGTCGGCCGAGTACAACATGATCATTGCCAACTGCACTTCTCCTTCGAACTACTTCCACTTGTTGCGCCGTCAGTTAACGTGGAACTTCCGCAAACCGTTGGTGGTGATGTCGCCCAAGAGTTTGCTTCGCCATCCCTTGGTGAAGAGCGACGTGAAGGAAATTTTGGGAAATACCCGTTTCCAAGAAGTTTTGATGGATGGATATGCCGGTGCTGCGAGCAAGGTAACCAAGGTGTTGTTGTGCACCGGAAAAGTGTACTTCGATTTATTGGCCAAGCAACAGGCCGATGGCCGGAAAGATGTTGCCATCATTCGTTTGGAGCAGCTCTTCCCACTTCCAGAGAAGCAATTGATGGAGGTTTATCAAAAATATAAAACCGCTACTTTCGTTTGGGTTCAGGAAGAACCTGCGAACATGGGTTACTGGACTTATTTGCTGCGTTTCAAGATGAACCGCGAACGTTTGGATGTGATTGCACGCAAGGAAAGTGCTTCGCCTGCAACGGGTTACGCCAAAGTTCACGCACAGGAGCAGGCGAACATCGTAGAGAAAGCCTTCTCGTAATCCCAACCAATTCGATCAAAAAAGCCCCGGATTTACCGGGGCTTTTTTTTTGTTGAAACTTTTTTATAACGTTTTTATTTTTATCCTTACCTTTGAAGCATGAAAAAAGAGATAGTAGATTTATTTAATGGGGCTTATGCGGAAATTGCTCAACCCCAAAGGAAAGGACGTCCGGGAAAAGACTCCAACCTAGGACAAATCATGCATTTATTGGGACTAAATAAAAATGAAGCCATGGCCTTGGTAATTTATTTTTACCAAGACTCCAATGTTACCACCTTTTTGTGCCTTGAAGATTTGGTTGAAGCGATCCACGTGCATTTACCGAAAACCATACATGTGCCGGGAATACTTCAAGAATTGGCAAATAGGGGGATTCTTCGTTCCTCATTTGGTTTGCTCAACCGCAGAGATTTTGGATTATCATCTTGGTTGTTAAGGGGCATTTATCGAAATGATGAAGAAACCTTTAACCGAAAATTACCCAGAGGAATGGTTAATGCTGCTCAAAGGACCATCGAGGCCATACATTCGGAAAGAGACCTTATCAACATGGATCGAATTCAAAAATCAAATCCGAAATTAAGCGCATTTTTTACTGAGATCGAGCAAAATACTCAATCAAATTTGGAAAAAGAATTGTTATTCACCGTCATTTGTTTTGAGATATCTCGACAGCCCTTCACCATTGGAATGATAAAAAGTTTAAATGGTCCCATCGTTTGGGTTGAATTGGTGAAGGAACAACTGGTCAAAGGGGTGCATTACTTCATTACACAAGGATACTTTTCCACCGGAAACAACCAATTCAAAATGATAGGAGAAGAGGATAGCATTCCCTTGCGATTGACGGAAGCTGGAAAAGAAAAATTCCTGTTTCCATTTATTACCTCAGAGGAAAAACGGGTATTCCTCAAATCTTCCATGGAAATCAATACCAGAAATGATGCTTTCGGAATCGTAAAAAATCTGGAAATACCCCACAATAATCTCATTTATAATGGGGTTTTAAAGGATGAAATATCTTTAATTAAAAACATTGTTTCACCCGAAAATTTCAAGCTGTATCAAGAACAATTCACTCAAAATAGTCGGAAAAAGGGACTTGCCATGATTTTTTCGGGACCTCCTGGAACGGGTAAAACCAGTTTGGCTTATCAATTGGCGAAAGAAAGCGGGAGGGACATCATTCCATTGGATATTTCTAAACTTCTTAGCAAATGGGTAGGGGACACTGAAAAAAACTTTTCGAAACTCTTCGAATACTACCAAACCTTGGTAAAAGAAAAAGACACATTTCCAATTTTATTGATTGATGAGGGCGATTCATTCATGCATCAACGACTATCAAACACCGAATCTTCTGTTGATATTATGAATAATCACCTAACCAGCACCCTACTGAAAGCGTTGGATACCTTTTCTGGGATCATGATCATCACGACGAATTCCATGGCGTCTTTTGATAAAGCGTTTTTACGTCGATTTTTATTCAAAATGGAGTTACCGTTACCCGACGTTGAGGCAAAGAAAAAATTAATTCACCATTATTTGCCCGATTTGGTTGCTCATGAACCCATCATCAATGAATTATTGGAAAACAATGTGAGTGGTGCCGATCTTGAAAACCTAAAGACCCTCAAAACCTTATATTCCACGTTTAGCGCAGATGAGGAAGACCACCTGAATTACATCCGAAACTATCTAAAAGGGAGCCCGAAAGCACCAAAAATAGGATTTTCACATTAACACGAACGTCGTAAACGAGAAAAAGGGTTGAAAATTTCAACCCTTTTTTGGCAAATAAATTTACCCTTGAAACTATTTTGCTGAAATCACATCGACAATTAATTCTTTCATTTGTTTTTCCTCCCGGCCTTTACCGAAGTAATAAAAGTATTTCGAAAAGGCTTTCAAATCCGATTCCAAATTATCCAATTGATTGGGATTGAATAATCGTTCAATGGGAGCATTCTTGAGTGTTTTCACAGGATCTCCATCAAAATTATTGGTTAAAACAAAATAATGGCAATTTCTTTCTTCCTGCCGAAGTCCTTCTATCGTCATTTTGGGTATTGCTCCAAAATGTGTTCTGCTGGGATGATTAACGGTTAATAAAATAATTTGTGCAAGATTAGCTCCAGGGCCAAGGATATTAAAATCTGGATTTTCTTCATCTTGATCACGCATCACCCCACGAAAACGCCTTAGAATATTTAAACGCTCTTCAGTGACCATTTGATCATTTTCTGGCAAAATTCGCTTTACTTCTTCTTTCTTTTGTTCATAAAACTCTTTCACCAAATCCAAAACAGTAACACCGCTTTTTTTCTCCCAAAATGCATCATTTTTAAAAATCTCGAAGAGATGCTTTCGATTAGGGATCCTCAGACTCCAATATTTTTCATAAGCTTCCGACCGAACATCGGGAGCTCTATTTTCAGGAGAATCATTGATTCGCAAACTCAAAGGGAAGTTTCGAGAACCTTTCGGATTAAATTGAATAATTCTCCAATACAACGACTCATGGTTGTTATCCGTGATTTCACCCCATAAAGGATTGTATTGAAAATGCAGATTTTTCTCCAATGGGAATCCAAGATCAAATTGATTATACCAAACCATGTCTAAAAATTCCTTTTCGAATTTCAATTGTTCAATTTCCTCTTTATTTCTAGAAAAAACTAAAAATTGAAGCGTGGTTCTTTCCCGGTTTAATGCGAATAAAACCGAATTGGAATAATGATAAAACTGATTAAATTGAAGATTTAATGGCACAGAACCATCTCCCAATTGAATTATTTTGAGAAAATATTTTTCATTTTCTACGTTAAACAGCAAGTCTGGGAGATACTGTTCAATTGCACCAAGTTTAACACCACGAAATTTTGAAACTTCTTTTAATCTTTTCGATTCTTTCAAAAAAGCCAACGTTTCCAACCAATTGATTTTAGAAACATCCTGCGTTCTAATTTCTTTTAGTGTAGTAATTAATGGAAAATTATTCATTTGTATTTATGGGGTGGCACAGAAATAAAACATCGATATAATTATATCGGCGCATTTGGAACAAAAGTAAGAAATAAAATCTATAAAGGAAAGAAATAGATTTGCACCTCTATTACGCCAACAGCTCCCGAATCTCTTCAACCGTGAGCGACATTTCCAAATTGAAAACATAAGTTATTTTTTATGCGTTTTAAAACACTTATACTTACATATTAATTGGAAAAGCGAAACTTATTTTCTATCTTTGTTCCATAAATTATTTTTATGGCAAACCTCCTTGAGAAATTTGAAGCCTCCTATCGAGAGATTGGTGAAAACAATGAAGTAAATGAAAAACCCAACTTAAACTACCTTAAAAATTTATTTGGGCTTTCCATCCAAGAAGTAGGTGTCCTCTCTATTTTCTTTCATCTTGAGCAAAAAATCGTCCCCATTAAATCCATGGAAGAGGTCATTGCTGCCATTGAACCGCATGTTCCAAATGAAAACAGTATTTCGTTGATTCTTCACGAATTGGCCGATCGTGGATTGATTAAATCGTCTCAGGGATTGATGAATAAAAAGGACTTTGGCCTCAGCAACTGGCTAACCAAGGCCATTTTAAAAAACGACATGGAAGCAATTTCAAGAAATCTTCCAAAGGGATTGATCAATGCTGCCCTAATGATTATTGATGCCCTCTATTACGAAAGAAGCTCAGCAGGCGACATGGACCGAATTGAAAAAGCAAACCTGAAATTATTTCCCCTGTTCGGAACCATTCGTTGTTTAACGCATAGCGAGTTCGATGTTGAAATACTGTTTTCGATCCTCTGCTTCGAACTCAGCAAACAACCGTTTACCATTGGAATGATTGGAAAGTTAAATGCTCCCATCACTTGGATTGAACGCACCAAAGAAGAATTTTCTAAAGCTGAGCATTACTTAATTAAGGAAAATTTGGTGACCATGAACGGAAATGCCTTGGCGATGATGGGCGATGAAGATAAGATCCCACTCAGGTTAACCGATTTTGCTAAAATGCAACTAATTACTCCTTTTACCACGGCCGAGGAAAAAGCCGTTTTTGCCCGTGCTAGCTTGAATTTGAAGGTGAAAACAGATAGCTTTGGCATTGTAAGGAATTCCGAAATTCTTCCATTAAACCTTGTTTTTAATGAAGAATTAAAAGAAGAGATTGACTTGATCACCCAGCTTGTTCAACCTGATCACTTCAAAACCTACCAAGAGGAAATTGGCCAAGAACAGACCAAGAAAGGTGTGGCCATGATTTTCTCTGGCCCACCCGGAACCGGAAAAACCAGCTTGGCTCATTTCTTGGCTAAAAATAGCGATAGAGATATCATTCCTTTGGATATTTCTCAACTCCTTAGTAAATGGGTTGGCGATACCGAAAAGAATTTGACCAAGCTATTCGAATATTACCAAACCTTGGTTACTGAAAACACCAATTTCCCTATTTTATTGATTGATGAAGGGGACTCAATCCTTCATCAGCGATTGAAACATACCGAAACCTCGGTAGATGTGATGAACAACCACCTTACCAGTACATTGCTGAAAGCGCTTGATACCTTTTCGGGCATTATGGTCATTACCACCAACTCCCTCGCCTCCTTCGATCATGCTTTTTTAAGAAGATTTTTATTTAAAATGGAACTGCCACTTCCAGATGCTGAAGCCAAGAGAAAATTAATTTTAGAATACCTCCCCGACCTTTCACCGGATTCTCCTTTGATGGAAGAATTGGTACAAACCAACTTAAGCGGAGCTGATCTAAAGAATTTAAATAATTTAAATAAAATTTATTCCCTATTTGAACCCGAAGCCTTGCATAACTTGAACTTTATTCGTAAATATGTAAAACCATTATTGAAAAATAAAACCATGGGGTTTAATTCCTAAAATAATTCCAAAACGAAACCAAAAATTTTAATCATATGTTTACACTTGAACAAATCAGAGAATTTCTTCTCAACAACCCTGTATTCTGGGTTGACTATCCTAAACGATACCTACAAAATCTAGGTGGACGGGGTGCTGGCATTTCCTTTACCATTCACGAAAATCCTAACGCAATCATGATACACTATGGGGTAAATGGAAATGTTGGTGAACTAACTTTGAATCAATTGAATGGTGTTTATGACATCATTAACCCCCAACCTAATGACCATATTTTCGTCGCAGCAGAATTTAACCCGGTTGCAATTTTACCACCCTACATTGCCGCATTGGTTTTATTCATGCATAACCGACACCCCAAACATGGCGGAATCGGGAATAATCATGCACATTACGAGGCATTGCATGGTCCACTTTGGCTTCCACCCATGAATTAATGTTACCTACCTGGCTTGAAAAAATTTCAAGCCAGTTTTTGTTTTACGATTCTGCGCCAAGGACCGGGATTGCGGCCACCTTTGCAAAACATTTTCTGTTCAAATGAGTGCTTATCCATGTTTAGCTGATGGGTATAGTTCATCATGTGTTCGCAAAAAATGGCATATCTCTCCCCATTATTGGAGTCGTTCACCCAATTCCCTGTGAAGGAAATCAGGTTTTCACCGAGGAATAAATTCATGGATTTCCCAATCCATTGGTCTAAAATGAACACGTCCAAATGGGTTGACAAAAAATAAATGAGTTTGGTATAATAGGCTATTCCCAAGCCAGGAAGTGAATTTTGTCGTCTTGGAACATGAAATAAATCAAACACCTCCGCAGGAGAATTTAATTCTTTTATCCTCAGCACCCCAATTAATTTATCCAAGATGGGCCAAGTGGGTTCCGAGAAAAGCACTTGAGCGTGGTTGGCTCGCATGCCTCCCCAAGCAAAAATACAGACGGCCACCATAGCGTTGGAGGCATCTAAATCGCCACCCAATTTAAAAAGAAAATTTCTTGAAAGGGGTTGCTCCAAGGAAGTTCCTTTCCATGAACGCGGTATTGGTTGAATATTTTGAACTGCATTCCCCCATAAAAATGGTTTTCTCCCAATTTCAGGTTGAGGAACAAAGGGTAACTGCGCAAATTGATTGAACATATTTTTTGACTTTACACCAAATATACCCGTTTAATTTTAATACGCCTTTTTATTCGCTTATTTTTATCGTTCTTTAACAAGGCGACTAAGTTAATGAGTCAATCCTTTTTACCTCTGGATTAGCTCCTCTGCCAAACCAGTAATGGTGTTTGCCAAATCTGGATAAAATAGATTCCTTTAACTGATTAGGATTTGCATCTTCAAGAACTTTGGGATCAAACAGCCTGGAAATTTTTCTAAGTAAGAAGCCCTCAGAATCAGTCTCGTTTTCATAAATAAACAGATGACAATTTTTAGGGCTTTTAATTAGCTGCATGGTTATTTCAGGAATATTTCCGAAGTGCGTTCTACTTTTTGCGTTTACGGTGTGCAGAATAATTTGTGCATAGTTGGCCCCTGCTCCTACCAACGTCCTTTGATTTTTTTCTCGTTTATCGCTTCTGGTGATCCCCTGAAATACCTTTATTATATGCGCCCTTTCTTTGGAATACTCCTCTCCTGGAAGCATTTCTTCCAATTCCTGAACCTTTATTCTTAAGAACTCTTCCACTAAATCACGAACAACTACTCCTTCAGATTTCTTCCAAAATTGCTCGTTATTGAAAATCTCTAATAAACATTCTCGATTTCGTTTTCTGCTGCTTACATATCTCCTTAGGGCTTCTTCGTCCAAATCCTCATTTTTTGTTTTGCTTTTTACCGTTTGCTCCACATTTGCAACCAAAGCGGTTTTCTGAAATGAAAATAAACGCCAGAAAAACTCTTTTCCATGGTTCGGCAAAGATCCTTGTCCAGTAAACGGATTCAAAGCCGAGAATCCATTGTTGGCTTCCGCCATTCTTTGGAAATTCTCATCTATTTCAACCTCCCAATTCCAACCTTCTTCATTGAAATTCAGCGACTTTAAATTGCTCCAATCGTAAGAAAACGCCAAAAATATCACTTTTGAATTCTTGGCTGACCGATGCAAAAATGCTAAAACCAATAACTCAAACATCTTTACATCTTCCTCTTTTGTGATAAAAAAGGGTTTAAAAGCAATATTCTGATTTCCGCTTTGCTGGATAATAAACGTTTTCCCCAACACCCGCTCTTCTTCCACTGAAGCCAGTAAGAGGTTCGAATTATTCATCCAATCTTTCACCCAATTGGTGTCATTGAATTCCTTCAATGTTATACTCTTTAATGCAACTAATAATGTTTCCATACTATTCATCTGATTCAAAAACATGGCCAATCATCCCAAAAATGAAAATTGGCACAAACAACAAAATTAAAGTCCAAAAGGAATACTGCCCAATATCAAGCAAGTGCTGATTCCAAAAAGATGCGGATTGTTCGAAATAGGAAGGATTGGGTGCATAGGCATAAATGACCCCACTAAAAATAACGAGTAATGCCCAGATCACCGAAAATCTTGCCCCAATTTTAAAGGCTAACTGCTCTGAATAATTCTTTCCATGCTTAAGGTAGAAATACCACCTCATTAACCCATAAAAAGCTCCTACAATAAAAAATATGGCCAACAAAACCGTCGCCAACCGAAAAACCTCGCTAATTAATCGATCAAGCAGTTTAAATCCAGGATATTTTTCCACTGGTCAAATATACACATAAATTATTGAAATAGATTTGCACCACTATTACGCCAACAGCTCCCGAATCTCTTCGACCGTGAGCGACTTAACGAGGCCGGCTTCTTCTTGAATCAATTGGTCGCTCAAATGTTGTTTGGCGGCTTGTAACTTCATGATCTTCTCCTCAATGCTGCCTTGGGTGATGTACTTGTAGCTGAAAACCGTTTTCGTTTGGCCAATGCGGTGCGAACGATCCACCGCCTGCCGCTCGATGGCCGGATTCCACCACGGATCCATGATCATCACGTAATCGGCGGCGGTGAGGTTCAACCCCAATCCCCCGGCCTTCAAACTCAACAAGAAAATTTTATCCCGAGAGGCCGGGCTCGAAAACTGCTCCACTTGCTGCTTCCGATCAGCCAAACTCGTGCTTCCATCCAAATAACAGTACGACCATCCACGCTCTTCAAAGGCCTTGCGTAAAATGGTTAAATGCTTCACGAACTGACTAAATACCAACACCTTACTTCCGCGCTCCATCACCTCGGCAATGCGGTGCATCACCTCTTCAAACTTGCCAGAGCTGTGGGCATAATCGGGTTGCAGCATGGCCGGATGATTCGCCAACTGACGCAACATGGATAATCCGCGGAGCAATAAAAAACGGCTTTTCGCCAAACCATCGGAGCTGAGCTGATCCAAATATTCGTTCCGAAAACCGTTCTTCACTTCTTCGTACACCTTTTCCTGTTCCTTGGTCATCGGACAATAAATGGTGCTTTCTACTTTCTCGGGAAGCTCTTTGGCAACTTGTTCTTTGGTTCTTCTCAATAAAAATGCATGCAAAATTCGGCGCAACTGCTCGGCCAATTCCGGCGCTTCCTGACGATCCAACAACCGCTGGTACTTCTTCTCAAAAAAGGCCTGAGAACCCAACAACCCAGGATTTGCAAAATTCATGATGCTCCACAAGTCCAAAACGCTGTTTTCTACCGGTGTGCCCGTTAAAGCCAATTTCAATCGAGCATCCAACTGCAACACGGCCTTGGTCGAAACGCTGTCTGGATTCTTGATGGACTGGGCTTCATCAATCACCATGATGTCCCAATCGATCCGTTTCAGCAAATCAACGTCATTCCTTAAAATTCCGTAAGTGGTTAAGTTAACGTGATGAAAGATGAAAGAATCCACCGATTTGGCGCGATGAATTCCGGTATGCACATTCACCCGCAGCTGCGGACTAAATTTTTGAATTTCATTCACCCAATTGAAGATCAAAGAGGAAGGAACCACCAACAAAACGGGGCCCAACTCGCCTTGCTCGTGCAGCAGGGTAAGCAAAGAAATGGTTTGAAGGGTTTTTCCCAACCCCATATCATCGGCCAGAATACCTCCGAAACCATTGGATCGAAGAAATGCCAACCAATCGAGTCCGCCTTTTTGGTAATCGCGAAGGTTGGCTTTCAGGGTTTTTGGAGCTAAAACGGGAACCAAGGGCTTGGGATCGATTCCTTCAACACCCAATACCTGAAATTGGCTTTCGTCCTCCTCCCACGATTGAACCGAGGCGAAGTGGAACTTCTTCAACGCCAACCCCTCCTCGGTTTCGGATCCCAAATGAAACAGATCGGCCAATCGAGCAAACCAAGAATCTGGAATGAGGGCGTATTGGCCGTTGGGCAATTTGAACTCCCGTTCACCCCGCAAAATGTACGGTTTGATGCTTAAAAACGGAATGGTGAACGGCCCAACCGTTAACACGGCCTTTAAATCCAGCCAATCCGATTCGGATTGAACACTAACTTTCAATTCGGGTTTGCCCGGAAAATAGGATCGGCCGTTGATCTCCATTTCAATGCGAATACCCAGATCGGAAAGCGCTTGAAAATGATCGGCAATCCAAACGGAAATATCGCCTTGAACCCCGTACAAACTACCGCTCCACAAGAACAATCCGCGTTCTTCCAACGTTGTTCGAAGTTCCTTTTCCTTCCGGAAATTCCGTTTGATTTTATGGATAAAAATTTCGCCGTTTTCCCAAGTCAATTTCACCTCGGCTTGGTGTTTATCTTGATCGGAAAATACTTTTTTTCCGTAATGCCATTCCCACAGCAAGCATTTTTGTCCGGATAAGTTTTCAGCAAGTTTAAGGACCACCAATGGATCGGGCTTTTCTTGCTCGAAGTGGATGCTACCTTCAACCCGAATTTTGTATTTCTCGATCAAATTCAGACCGAAGGTTTCGTAAAATTGTTTCTCGGTTTGGGGAGGAACGTGGATGTAATATTTATCGATGAAGGGTTTCAGTTTGGGGCCTTCAATTCCGTCGTAAAACGAAACGAGGCGATCCTCTACCAAAAACCAACACGGTTGGTTCACCAAAACGAAAGCCTCCTTTTTGGTCACCTTCAGCAGCGAATCTCGGTGGCGAATGGTGGCATAGTAGCGGGTACCTTCTTCGTTTCGTTTGAAGTGAAACAAGGCGGATGCCTGATCGTTGCAGATTTCCACCGCTTTTCCCGCCGGATAACCGTCCTTCGCCATCAGATAAATGGTTTGCCCGCGCAGCAAATCAAACACCTTAATCAATCGGCGTTCGATGGCCGTGCGAAATGCCGTTTTGATTTCGGGCGTGAACAATTTAGCGTTCGTGAAAAAATCGACCGGTCGCTGACTTTTTTTGGTGAGGTGGGTGATTAATTTCTGCTGTTCAATTTCGTCGAGCAAACGAACGCACTCCAACTGCGCTTCGGTATAGTTAACCGGGTATTGATGCAGGTTGTTGGCATGTACCTTTTTGTGCGCCAACGATAACGTTCCCTTGGGGGTAAGCAATACCAAGTGCGCACTGAGCAGATAGCCCAGGTACTCGTGGTGAAACACCGAAAAAACCAACTCGTATTTTTCTTCTTGGAGCAACATTCCCAACCCTATGAACGAAATTAAACTTCAAAAGTAAGTCATTTTGTACAATTAAAAAAGCAGAAATTGAAGCGATTTCCAACCGTAGAACTTACCTTTGCGCCGTGCTCATTGCTCCCGGAAACGAAGGAAAAATAACGCCCTCCAACCTTTTGGAAGGGCTTTTTGCGTTGTATCAACAACGAAAAGAATTTCAAAAAATTCAATCGTTCGCCCAACAACGCACTCCGTTGATCTTGCAACAAGTTCCGGGCTCACTCAAATCGCTCTTGTTTGCCGTTTCCGCCAAGTCGGCCCGAACGCATCATTTGGCGTTGCTGCCCGATCACGAAACGGCCGCCTACTTCTTCAACGACGTGGAGGCATTCCTTCCGCGTGAATCCGTGTTGTTTTTCCCTTCAACCGGATCGGCTCCCTACTCCGAAACCGACCCGGATTCCTCGGCCTTGCTGCTGCGGGCCGAAGTGCTGGATCAGCTTTCCCAAAAATCCAAACAACCCCAAATCCTCATTACCTACCCCGAAGCACTGGCCGAAAAGGTGGTGAACCGACAAGCGGTGGAACAAAACACCTTGGAAGTGGCCGTAGGCCAAACCCTTTCCATCGATTTTCTGCTTGAGGTTTTGGTGGAATACGGATTTGATCGGGTTGATTTTGTGTACGAACCCGGGCAATTCTCCATCCGAGGTGGCATCATCGATGTTTTTAGCTTTGCGAATGACCATCCTTACCGCATCGAATTGTTTGGAGATGAGGTTGAAAGCATCCGAACGTTCGACGTTGAAAATCAGCTTTCTTTGGAAAAATTCCAGCAATTTCGATTGCTTCCCAACGTACAGCGTCAGTTAGCTTTGGAGAAAAGAGAATCGCTGATTTCGTATTTCGAAGGTGGCCTCCAAGTTTGGATTTCTGACTCTCAAATCATCCAAGAAAAACTAAAAATTTTGAACGAAAACGCCCAAGAAGCTTGGGTGAATTTGCAGCAAGGATTGAATGGAAAATCTTCTCATTGGCCGATTCCTGAAGAATGTTTCGAAAATATTGAAAGTTTAGAAAAGGAATTCGAACGGGCATCGGTGGTTTATTGGGGAAGTGGCCCTGCCGGTTTAGAGAAGCTGGAATGGGGAGCAACACCCCAAACGGCCATTCGGAAAAACTTCGTGATGTTGGCCAACCAAATGCGCAACAACGAAAAAAAGGAAATCCAGAACATCATCTTTTTTGATAGTCGCGGGCAGTTTGAACGGCTGTTCCGAATTTTTCAAGATTTGGAACACAAGGTGCCGTTTCATCCGGTTTTCGTTTCCATTCACGAAGGATTTATTGATGCAGGAACCGGTATTTCGGTTTTCACCGACCACCAGCTCTTTGAAAGGTACCACCGGTATCGACTGAAGAATTTCAAATTGAAGAGCCGCGCCCTCACGTTAAAGGAATTGAAAAACCTGCAGCGCGGCGATTTGGTAGTGCACATCGATCACGGCATCGGCCGGTACGACGGATTGGAGAAACTGGAAGTACAAGGAAAACTGCAAGAAGCCGTTCGCTTGTTGTACCGCGACAACGATTTATTGTACGTGAGCATCAGCTCTTTGCACAAAATCAGCAAATACAGCGGAAGTGAAAATGCCGACCCCAAATTGAACAAACTGGGTTCCGATGCTTGGGAGAAATTAAAAACCAAAACGAAATCGAAGGTCAAGGATATCGCCAAAGACCTTATCCTTCTGTATGCTAAGCGAAGGGCTCAAAAAGGTTTCGCTTTTGGTCCCGATAATTATTTGCTGTACGAATTGGAATCGAACTTCATTTACGAAGAAACACCCGATCAGGCCAAGGCCATCCAAGCGGTAAAAACCGATATGGAAAAAGAAATGCCGATGGACCGCTTGGTGTGTGGAGACGTTGGATTCGGAAAAACGGAAGTGGCCATACGAGCAGCCTTTAAAGCCGCTTGCGACGGAAAACAGGTGGCCGTTTTGGTTCCAACCACGTTATTGGCCTTCCAACACTACCGAACCTTCTCGGAACGATTGGCCGATTTCCCGGTGAAGGTTGATTATTTGAATCGTTTCCGCTCTACCAAAGAAACCAAAGAAGTATATGCAGCTTTGGAAAACGGCAAAGTAGATATTGTGATTGGAACGCACGCCATTGTTAGTAAGAATGTAAAGTTCAAAGATTTAGGACTTTTGATTATTGACGAAGAGCAAAAATTTGGTGTTTCGGTAAAGGAAAAATTGAAGTCGTTCCGGGTGAATGTAGATACGTTAACATTAACCGCTACGCCCATCCCAAGAACCTTGCAATTTTCGTTGATGGGTGCTCGGGATTTTTCGGTGATCAATACTCCACCTCCGAATCGTCAGCCGGTTTCTACCGAGTTAATGAGTTCGAACGAACATGGGAAAAGTTCATTTTTTTCGAATGAAGAGAAAATTCGGGATGCCATTCGTTTCGAATTGGCACGGGATGGGCAAGTATTTTTCGTACACAACCGGGTAAAAAACATCCAAGAGATTGCGGCTTTCCTTAAAAAATTGGTTCCCGAAGCCCGCATTTGTGTGGGCCATGGGCAAATGGAAGGCGACGCTTTGGAAGAAACCTTGATGGCTTTCATGGATGGAGCGTTCGATATTTTAGTTGCTACCAACATTATTGAAAGCGGGCTCGACATCAGCAATGCCAATACCATCATCATAAACGAGGCCCAAAATTTCGGCCTGAGCGATTTGCATCAAATGCGGGGACGAGTAGGCCGAAGCAATGCCAAAGCGTTTTGTTATTTAATTGTGCCATCATTCAGGTCACTCTCTAACGAGGCGCGCCGCCGCTTGAAAGCCATTGAAGAATTCAGCGACCTTGGAAGCGGCTTCAACGTGGCCATGAAAGACCTCGACATTCGGGGAGCGGGGAATTTGTTGGGCGGAGAGCAAAGCGGTTTCATCAGCGAAATTGGTTTTGAGATGTACCACAAGATTTTGGATGAAGCGGTAGAGGAACTGAAACACGAGGAATTCAAGGATTTGTTCCAAGATCAACCCGATCGTCCGTTTGTTCGCGATTGCCAAGTAGAAGCCGAAATCGACGCGTTTTTGCCCGAAAATTACGTAAACAACACCACCGAAAGGTTGGCCATGTACATGGAATTGGATAATTTGGATGAGAGCGACGAGAGCATTGAAGCCTACAAAAAGAAATTGGAAGACCGTTTTGGACCCATGCCAAAAGCTGGGCTTAATTTGTTGGAAGTCATTCGTTTGAGGAGGCTGGCGAAACAGCTGGGAATTGAGAAATTGGTTCTCAAAAACAGCAAAATGCGGGGACATTTGGTAGCCGGAAACGTGGAACGCTTTTACCAAAGCCCCATTTTTGGTCAAATCTTGGCGTGGGCACAACAACATCCCGAGAAAATGCAATTCAAACAAAAGGGAGAAAGCATTCAATTGGAGTGGCAAATGGTTCATCAATTGCGAGAAGCCTTTGTACTTTTGCAAGACATTCTTCAAACAACTGCATGATTCTGGTAAAACTTTCCGACTACAATTTGGCTTTTCAAATCGCCTTTGTTTTGCTGGTCATTGGAGTGATTTGGTCGTATTTCTACGAACGAAAAAACCAAAAATCAGAATTTCAAAAAGCGAAAAAGTTATTCCTATTTTTTGCTTTCCTTCAACTTTTTGTGGTAGCCGTGGGTCACGCCGTTTTCGCTTATTGGGGAAGTCAATACGCGTGGGAGAAGCAATGGAAAGAGAAAGAAGGATGGAGGAGTGAAATGCAAGGAAAACCCCTTCAAAAGGAATGGAAAGTGACGGAAAAATATTCCGGATTCAAACCATTCCGCATCTTTCTGAAGAAAACCCATCAGGGAAACATCGAGTTTTTAGATGAAAATAATCGGGTTCGCAAAAAAATCGCTTACCAAAAAAACCACTGGGAGGAGTCGGATTATTTCTACGGAAACGCTACCCAGCCCATGGATACGTTTTTCATTCGGAAGATGGGTGAAAAGGTGATGATTCAACAAGTCGTTTCTTCCGGAAAAATCATCCAATCGGAAAAGTTACTGAGTCCGCCAGAGGCGGCCGAGTGGGAAAAGAAAATGGGATTTCAATAACTTATCTAATCCGTTCTTTTTCAGCATTTTAATTTGAAAAAAGGGCAATTTTGGATTTCAAATTTTTTTTATTCACAAACGACCGAAAGCGACTGATTTTGATTTAATTTTGTTGGTTACAACGCGGATTAAACATGGCAGGCCTTTTTGACTTTTTCACGCAAGAAATTGCGATTGATTTGGGTACAGCAAATACCCTCATTATCCATAAAGATAAAATTGTGATTGACGAACCGTCGATTGTGGCGGTGGATCAACGCACGAACAAAGTGATTGCCATTGGCCGTCAGGCGATGCAGATGCACGGAAAGGCGCACGAGGGAATCAAAACGATTCGCCCGCTGCGCGACGGTGTTATTGCCGACTTTACGCATGCCGAAGCCATGATTCGCGGCATGATTGATTTGATTTTCAAGGGAAGCAAGCGGTTGTTTAAACCGCCCATGCGCATGGTTATTTGCATTCCATCGGGAATTACCGAGGTGGAAAAACGTGCGGTTATTGATTCTGCTGAACATGCTGGCGCCAAAGAAGTGTACTTGATTCACGAGCCGATGGCAGCAGCCGTTGGGATGGGAATCGACGTGGAGGAACCGAAAGGCAACATGATCATCGATATCGGCGGGGGAACTTCCGAAATTGCGGTTATTGCCTTAGCCGGCATTGTTTGCGACCAATCGGTGCGCACCGCCGGTGACCAATTCACCCAAGACATTTTGGATTACATCCGCACCGAACATAAAATTTTGATTGGGGAGCGCACCGCCGAACAAATCAAAATCAACGTGGGCGCGGCCATCCCAGAGTTGGATAATCCGCCGCCGGATTATGCTGTTTCTGGCCGCGATTTGATCACGGGTACTCCGCGACAAATCAAAGTCAACTATTCCGAAATCGCCCACGCTTTGGACAAATCCATCCGAAAAATTGAAACGGCGGTATTGAAGGCTTTGGAAATTACTCCTCCAGAACTTTCCTCCGATATTTTCGAAACGGGAATTTACCTCACCGGTGGAGGCGCGTTGCTGCGTGGACTCGATAAACGAATTGCGCAGAAAACCAAATTGGTGGTTCACGTTGCCGAAGATCCGTTGAAAGCCGTGGTTTGCGGGACCGGAATCGCCCTGAAAAATATCAATAACTTTAGTTTCTTGATGACTAAAAACGGTTAAGCGTGCGGCTGATCCTTTTTCTCATTCTGCGCTACCACCCTTTCCTGGTTTTTCTCATACTGGAAATTGTTTGTGTTAGCCAATTGAGAAAAGATCGATTGTACCACGATTCCATTTTTGTTCAAGGAAGCAGCGAAATCGTTGGGCAGTTCCGTTCTTGGGAAACTGAAATCACCGAATACGTAGAACTAGGTCGTGTAAATCGACAATTGGCCGAAGAAAATGCTCGTCTTAAAAACCTATTGCTATCGTCCAAAAGGTTCGATACCGCTTCCTTGGTCCATCGGGTTGATAGTGGTAAACAACAATACGATTTTATTGCAGCTCGATTGATTCGGGTTTCACTTCATGAAAAACAAAATCGATTCACCATCGACCAAGGTGCCTTGGCAGGAATTCGGGTAGATGATGCCGTAATTGGAAACAAAGGGGTGGTTGGAAAAGTGGTTGCCGTTTCTCCAAAATTCGCCACCGTGGTTCCTGTCATCAATATCGATTATCGTTTTCCCGCACGAATCAAACGATCCAACCACATTGCAACCATGACGTGGGACGGGGACGATTTCAACGAAGGAACGTTGAACGACATTCCGGGATACGAAAAAGTGCGCAAAGGAGACACCGTGGTAGCCGACTATTATTCTTCCTATCCGGTTGATTTCCCGGTGGGCAAAGTAACGGCCGTTTTCAAAGGTGGTGAAGAAGGGAATTACCAACTCAAAGTGCGTTACTTTGAAGACTTAGGCAAGTTGAGTTACGTGTATGTAGTTAGGAACCTTTACAAGGAAGAACTTAAAAAATTGGACGAAACCAGTAAACCAACCGTTCGTGAGTAGAATCATTTTTCTTCAGTTGTGGCGTTTTCTGCTGGTGTTTTTCTTGCAGACGTTTGTACTCGACCGGGTTGATGCCCTGGCTTTCGTGAACCCTTCCATTTACGTGTACTTCTTGTTGTTACTTCCCCGGGAATGGCCGCATTTTGTGCACATCCTCCTCGGCTTTGCGGCCGGTTACGCCATCGATGCCTTCGGCGATTCGGCAGGAATACATACGTCTTCGGCCGTTTTCCTCGGATTCATCGCACCATTGTGGTTGAACACCTTGAATCAGCGGGAACAAGGCGACGAAGTTGGCGCACACGGTCCCGATCAACTTACTGCCGGCCAATTCCTATTGTATGCGCTTCCGTTGATTTGGGCTCACCAAATCTTTTTGTTTTCTGTAGAGTATTTGGACCTTGGAAAAACTCCCTCTGTTTTGTATTACGGAACGATCAATGCCTTTTTTACCGGAATTTTGGTCTTCATCCTTCGTTATTTTCCTTCGGCCTTCCGAAAAAATAAAGCAAGATGAACAGCTACAATCGGGTAGTATTGATGGTGTTCATCATTACCGTGTTCACGGTGTTCGTTGGCCGCCTATTTTACATCCAAGTCATTGATTCTTCTTACATTGAAGCCGCGCGAAACAACGCCATTAAAAAACTCATCATCCGACCCGCGCGGGGAAGCCTCATCGACCGAAAAGGGAAGTTAATGGTGATCAATCGCCCCTTTTTCGACATCAAATTCGTTCCTAAAAATTTACCCGTTGAATTCGATTCCATCACCTTTTGTCGATTGATGGACCTCGAACCCGAATTCTTCAGCAAACGCATGGCCGAACTTCGGAAACAGGTTGGTTTTAGCATGTACCGTCCGCAAATCTTCATTTCCCAGTTGAGCGTTGAAGAATATGCAAAAGTTCAAGAAGGCCTTTACCATTTCCCTCAATTCTACGCTGAAAAAACGTACACCCGAAATTATCCCTATGGCAGTGGCGGACAAATTTTTGGGTACTTGGGGGAGATCAACCAAGAGCAGTTGGACAAAGATGCGAGCCAATACTACAATCCGGGTGATTATGTGGGCATTACTGGAATTGAGAAGGAATACGAGGAACGGTTAAGGGGCGTAAAAGGCATTTCCTATCAGTATTTCGATGTGAAAGGAAGGCCGCAAGGACGTTACAAAGATGGTGAGGAAGACGTAGCGGCAAAAGCAGGTGAAAACCTTCAAACGTCCCTCGATATTGAACTCCAAACCTATGCAGAAAGGTTAATGACCAACAAAATTGGATCTGTTGTTGCCATCGATCCATCCACCGGTGAAGTCCTTTGTTTTGTGAGCGCACCCACTTTCGATCCCAATAAGTTGGTCGGAAGAAATCGAGGCAAAACCTTTGCTTCTCTCGCCAAAGATCCGCTAAAACCCTTGTTTAATCGACCCATCAAAGGGGCGAGTTACCCTCCAGGATCAACCTTCAAGGCCATCAATGGCCTGATCGGTTTGCAGCGTGGCGTTATTGATGTGCACACCACGTTTAACTGTTTCGGCGGATACAACGGAGCCATTCACGTGGGTTGCCACGCCCACCGCTCTCCGGTTGATTTTGAATTTTCCATTCAAACCAGCTGCAATGCCTATTATTGCAACGTTTTTCTGCGGTTGATTGATCGCGATAACCAAGTAGACCGCAATTACAAAGATTGGTACGCCGCCGTTCAACGTTTCGGAATTGGCAAAAAAACCGGCATTGATTTACCGGGAGAGGTAAAAGGAAATTTACCAACGGCTGAGTTTTACGACAAGGTGAACAAAGGTTGGAGATGGAGGGGAGCTACCATTTTAAGTTTGGCCATTGGTCAGGGAGAATTGGGGGTTTCGCCCATTCAAATGGCCAATTACGCGTGTGCTATTGCTAATCGCGGACATTATTTCACCCCTCACATTATTCGAAAAAGTCCCAAAAACAAGGTTGAAAAACACCAAACCGGGGTACAACAAGAATACTTCAATTATTTGGTGGATGCGATGGAAAAAGTAATCGAAGGAGGAACGGGAACCATCGCCAAAATTCCAGGAGTTTCCATGTGCGGAAAAACAGGAACCGCTGAAAATCCTCATGGGGAAGATCACTCCATTTTCATTGCTTTTGCCCCAAAAGATAACCCCAAAATTGCTATCGCTACTTACGTAGAAAACGCAGGATTTGGGGCCACTTGGGCCGCTCCCATCAGCTCATTGCTCATCGAAAAATACTTGCACGATTCCATCTCTCGGCCCGCATTGGAAAAGCGGATGTTGGAAGGTTCGTTGCTTCACAAATATCCTGGCTACGTGAACCCAAATCCTCCAGCAACGAAGCCAGGGGAAAACGGTGAAAAGCCTAAACCCACTCCAACAGACACCTTAAAACCCCAAGCGGTATGGCCGGTAAACAGGAAAACCCTTTCAAGTACATCGATCGCCCAACGCTGATCCTCATGCTGGCATTGGTCTTGATTGGCTGGGTTGCCATTCATGCCGCCGTGTACAGCCCCCAAATGGGAGGGCCATTCAATTGGGAACACGCCGCCGGCCGACAAGCCGTTTGGATTCTTACTTCCGTTTTTTTATTCGTGGTACTCTTCTCCATGGATTACCGGCTTTTCGAAGGAATGGCCTCCATCTCGTACATCATCATGATCGGGATTCTGGTCGCAACCATTTTCCTGGGAAAAGAGGTAAACGGTGCCAAAGCATGGATCCAAATCGGACCCGTAGGGCTTCAGCCTGGAGAATTTGCCAAGTTAGCCACCTGCTTGATGGTTGCCAGCTACCTCTCCAGTTACGATGTTCGGCTTGAGAACCAAACCACCCAGCTCATTTCTGCATTCATCATTTTGGTGCCGGCCTTCCTCATCATTCTTTCCCGAGATACGGGTTCGGCCTTGGTGTACGCCAGTTTCATTTTCGTGCTTCAACGGGAAGGATTGAGCATCATCTACTTGGTCTTGGGGTTGGCAACCATCGCCGCTATTGTGCTATCCATTCTTATTCCAGCTCCTTATTTGTACGGCTCGGTGGGTGTTTTCATGATGCTTTACGTGCTTTTTTCCCGCCGTAAAAAACAAGCCAGCATTACCGCCATCACCTGGACGGCGGCATCTACAGCCATTATTTATGGCGTTCAGTACGCCTTCGAACACATTTTGCAAGAGCACCAAAAAACCCGCATCCTGTTGCTGTTGGGTAAAATTGAAGACCCTTCCGGTGCGGGATACAACGTTAACCAATCCCTCATCGCTATCGGTTCGGGTGGATTTTTAGGCAAAGGTTGGCTCAATGGAACCCAAACCAAATTCGATTACGTTCCGGAACAAACCACCGATTTTATTTTTTGTACCATTGGAGAGGAATGGGGGTTTGTGGGAAGTACCGTGCTCATCATTCTGTTTGGACTTTTGCTATTCCGAATCATCCACATTGGCGAAAGGATGCCCACCAAATTCGGCCGAATCTACGCTTATGGCGTTGCATCCATCATCTTTTTCCACGTACTCATCAACCTGGGAATGACCATGGGAATTCTTCCTGTAATTGGTATTCCGCTCCCATTCATCAGTTACGGAGGTTCATCACTTTGGGCGTTTTCCATTTTAATGGCAATTCTTTTACGGATGGATGCTGGAATGAGAAGTACCATGCGCTAACTTTCCGTTGAATTCATTGTTATAAAAACATGGAAAAGCAAAACAACACCCCCGAAAATCAACAAAATTACCGAAAGTCTGGATTCCTGAGTTATTGGGTAGATATCTTTCGCCCGGGAGCCAAAAAAAGCCGAAACGTGAACTTAAAAGTGATGCACGGCATCAATAAAATTAGCATCATTATGTTCCTCCTTTGTTTGGTGGTGATGGTGGTGAAATGCACCCGATGAGTTCAAGTTCCGATTTTTTTGAGCAGGTTTGGGAAGTGGTTCGTCAAATTCCACCAGGAAGGGTAACCTCTTACGGCGCCATCGCTTCGTTTTTAGGGCACCCCCGCAGCGCCAGAACCGTTGGTTACGCCATGAACGCCAGCCATGCATTTGCCGATGTTCCCGCCCATCGGGTGGTGAATCGAAACGGATTGCTGAGCGGGAAAATGCACTTCTCCTCCCCTACCGAAATGGAAGACCGATTGAAAAACGAGGGATTAAAAATCGTTGATAACCAAATCGTCGATTTTCATAACCATTTCTGGAATCCGGAAGAGCTTTTTAAGTAATTTCCATACCCATCCGAGGATCCAACGTACCTTTGCCTTATGATTCACATTCATCGCTTCACTAACGGATTGCAACTGGTTCACCAACGCATCAAACATACCCAAGTAGGCCACTGGGCGTTGGTTGGAAACGTGGGTACCCGCGATGAAAAAAACGAACACGAGAACGGTTTGGCGCATTTCACCGAGCACCTCCTTTTTAAAGGTACCCAAAAACGATCGGCCCACAAAGTGAACACCTACCTCGATGAGGTTGGAGGGGAAGTAAATGCTTACACCACCAAAGAAAAACTTTGTTTGTACGCTTCCTTCATCGATCCACATACCCGAAAAGCATTGGATTTACTGCTCGATCAGTACTTTTTTTCTACCTTTCCATCCAAAGAATTGGAAAAAGAAAAATCGGTGGTGATCGATGAAATCCACTTGTACCAAGACAGTCCCGACGAGCAAATCTTCGATGTTTTTGAAGAAAAGTTGTTTGCAGGAACTCCTTTGGGAACCAACATTTTAGGAACCGAACATTCGGTAACCCGCTTCCATACCGAAATGGTTGCAAGTTTTCATCGCAACTACTTCACCGCCGAAAATTCGGTTTTGGCCTATTCCGGCAATTGGCCGTTGAGCAAAGTGGTTGCTGCGGTTGAAAGATATTTGGAATACATGCCTACTGGTGCGGCTCCGAAGCGAAAAGCTTTTCAAAAGGATACCCCATTCCAAATTCAAGAAGCCAAAAACTGCCAGCAAGTTTATAAGAATTTGGGCGCATTGGCGTTTTCTGCTGCCGAATCTCAACGCATTCCCATGCTGCTCCTCACCGCTATTTTGGGAGGAGATAACGCCAATTCCCGACTCAACTTGAACATCCGCGAAAAAGTAGGACTGGTTTACCAGATTGAGGCGCAATACAACCCCATGACCGACGCCGGATTGTTCAACATCTTTTTCAGCTCCGACCCTAAATACGCCTCAAAAATTGAAGGACTGATCGATAAAGAGTTGATGAAGTTGTGCACCAAAGCCCTTTCAACCGGCGAATTGCACCGCTTCAAAACCCAATTCAAAAGCAAAGTTCTGATGGGAGAGGAAAGCCGACAAGGGCTCATTGCAGCATTAGCGAAAAACCTCCTTGATTTTGGTCGGATCGATTCTTTGGATGAGGTATTCAAAGCCATCGATGCCATAACTTCTGCTGATCTTTTGGCTTGCGCAAACGATCAAATTCATCCCAATCGGTTAAGTCGACTCACTTATTTTCCTGAGGCATGATTCTTCATTCTTCCATTGAAAACTACCTCGACGCACACGTTGGGGATGCCCCCGAAGCTTTTCGAAAACTTTGGAAAAAAAGCCAATGGGAAATGGTGTACGGCCACATGGTTTCGGATGTGGGGCAGGCCCAATTCCTTCGACTCATGGCCCAATTGATGGGCGCTCGCAATGTTTTGGATGTAGGAACGTTTACCGGACAGAGCGCCCTTGCGTTTGCGTTTGGTGTTGGAGAAAACGGACGAGTGATTACCTTGGAAAAAAACGAGGAGCATTGGGTGAAAGCCCAACGCCTCTTGCAGGAATATCCCGAATCGAACCGAATTTCTTTTCATTGTGGAGATGCATTGTTGTGGATGAAAGAAAGCTCCGAAATCTTTGACTTGATTTTCATTGATGCCGAAAAGCAGCAATACGATGCCTATTATGAGGCAGCATTGGTTTTGCTGCGTTCCGGTGGGCTAATCATCGTTGACAACGTGCTTTGGTACGGCACCGTGGCCGATCCCACCAACCAACAAAAAGATGCCGTAACCCTTCGCCAATTCAATCAAAAAATTGCCGAAGATTCCCGAGTGACTTCCGTAATTTTACCCCTTAGGGACGGACTTACCTTGATTCAAAAAAAATGAAACACCTTTTTCTATTTTTAGGATTGTTCTATTGGGGCTTGGCATCAGCTCAAGTCAATACCCGTCAAACCAAAGAACAATACATCGAAAAATACAAGACCATCGCCATTTCGGAAATGATCAGAACCGGAGTACCGGCTTCCATCACCTTGGCGCAAGGCATTCTAGAGTCGAGTTCGGGCAACTCCCAATTAGCTACTGAGGCTAAAAATCACTTCGGCATCAAATGCCACAAGGATTGGAAAGGCCCAAAAATTTACATGGACGACGATACCATTGGGGAATGTTTTCGGGTTTACGGCAGTGCAGAAGAAAGTTTTACCGACCATAGTAATTTTTTAAGAACGCGTCCACGGTACGCTTTTTTGTTCGATCTCAATAAAACAGATTACCGAAGTTGGGCCCTGGGGCTTAAAAAAGCAGGGTACGCCACCAATCCCAATTACGCTCAATTGCTCATCGATTTGATTGAGAAACTGCAATTGATGCAATACGATTTGGTGGATGAAAACGGTTTAAAAAACTTGGTTCAGCATTCGAAGCCCATTCCAAAACAACACTTGGATGAAAAAGTGGTGAAACAAATCATCAAATACAATGAAATCGATGCGTATGCCGTTCAGAAAAACGATGAGGGCCCTCTAAGTGTAGCCGATAAGTTTCAGATGATGCCCTGGCAGATTTACAAATACAACGATTTGCCCAAAGAAAAATTCTTGTTCGAGCCCGGAGAAGTGGTGTATTTGAAACCCAAACGAAGAAAAGCTCGAACACCTTACCACAAAGTAGGTGCAACGGAAACCTTATGGCAAATTTCTCAGCTGCACGGCATTCGGTTGAATTCGCTGCGAAGAAAGAACCACTTGGAAGAAGGTCAGGAACCGGCGGAAGGAACCATCCTTTTCCTGCGAAAAAAAACCGATGAAACACCGAAAACACGCAGCTCCAACGATATAGAACAACGGAAAATTCAACTTCAACCCAAAATCGATTCTACTCCCAAATACCAACCCGGTGATACCATCGTAAAAAAACCGAGCAGCATCAGCGGTCCACCCACCGACACCCTTCCAAAGAAAGTTATTGTCCCAATCAAACCCATCGATACCGTTTCAACTGAACGACCTTCCCTTTTGTTACCCGAATTCCATACCGTACTCCAAGGTGAAACCGCTTACTCCATCTCCAAAAAATATGGAATAAAAGTAGATGATCTTTTGAAACGAAACGGTTTAACCAATGCTTCGCTCCGGTTAGGACAGCAGTTAAAAATTCGCCCCTGATGGAAGACCAACGCCCTTACTTGTTGCTCATTCATGGATTCATGGAAGATTCCAGAATTTGGGAACCTCAATTGGCCAATTGGAGCAAGAAATACCGAATCTTAGCCCCAGATCTAGGAGGATTTGGAAGAAGGGTGAACGAAGATTTTTTAGGAATCGAAGAAGAAGCCAAAGAATTGTGGCAATGGATCGATGGGATGAACATCCATCACCTTGCCATTGCCGGCCACAGCATGGGCGGTTACATCGGTTTAGCCATGGCAGAACAACAGGAATCAAGAATTACCGAATTCTGGCTCATCAATAGCCATGCTGCAGCCGATGGCGTAATGAAGCAACAAAACCGCACCCGATTGATTGATTTGGTTAAAGAAAAAGGTACAGCTTTATTCCTGGATGGTTTCCATCGGAATTTGTTTGCCCCTGCAAATCGGGAAAAATTCCAATCGGTTACCGAGTTATTAAAACAACGTGCTCAAAGCATACGACCAGAAACAGTTATCCAAGCCAGTTTATCGATGAGGGATCGCCCCGACCGAACTGAATTTCTTTCCAAACTAAACAACCGAGCTCTATTCTTTGTAGGAACAGAAGATGAAAGCATAGAACCATGGCAGGTAGAGGAAACCGCAAAATGCATCCCTAGTACCCATGTTTTTGTAATGAAAGGCGTTGGCCACATGGCCATGTACGAATACGACGGGAAGTCATGAGTTGGATTGAAGAACATGGAATTTCGTGGAGGCATGTTGGCTGCGACGAAGCGGGAAGAGGTTGTTTGGCAGGACCGGTCGTTGCAGCAGCCGTTTGGTTACCCGAAAAGTACGATTTACCGAACCTTACGGATTCCAAAGTGGTGAATAAAAAGAATCGAAATCGGTTACGCACTTTAATTGAAGAGCAAGCTGTAGCTTTCGGCGTTGGGATTTGCAGCCCTGAAGAAATCGACGAGCACAATATCCTGTGGGCATCCGTTTTAGCGATGCACAAAGCATTGGAAAAAGTTAAAGAAACACCCGACATCATTTTGGTGGATGGAAATCGGTTTAAACCTTTCCGAAATTGGCCGCATCAAACGGTTGTAAAAGGGGATGCATTGGTAGCGGCCATCAGTGCGGCAAGTATTTTGGCAAAAACAGAAAGAGATCGAATCATGGAGGAATACCATGATTTACATCCACAATACAACTGGAAAACAAACATGGGTTATCCTACCATTGAACACCGTAAAGCCATTCAACAGTTAGGGCCAACCGAAATCCATCGGAAGAGTTTCCGCCTACTACCAGAAAATCAGCAAAAGCTTTTCTAAAAAAAATTTTGGAACGGGTTACCTTTGCAAGGTTTTTGAATTAACACACTCAAACGGGGCCCGACCGGAATCGACGGGTTGACGCCTTTGCTTGTGTGCATGCCGTGCCTTGTTGGAAATGCACGTTAATCTGAACCTTCAGCCTTTAACTGGCAACAACAACTACGCACTAGCTGCTTAATCTAGGATTAACGCACTAGTACCCTACGCACCTGCCCATGGCTCCTGCCGGCGGGTCGACCGGGTCCAGTATGCAGGAGATAGGAACTTCCACGCCCTTAAAGGTTCCGAGATCAAAGGGATAAGGAATGAGTAGGCCGTTGCATTGCCGGTTCATTCACGAAAAGCAAGATGCAACTAAGCATGTAGATCGCCTGTGAAGATCAGCTCCGGACGAGGGTTCGACTCCCTCCGGGTCCACCAATAAAAAAGCCCTATCTTTCGACAGGGCTTTTTTATTAGGACAAAATTGGGATCAATATTCCCACAACGATTGTTCCCAATCGATGATTTTGTTTTTGATTTTATCGGCTTCTTTCAAAGCTGCAGTACCAGGACCTGTGTACTGTTCAATGTTACGATCGCCTACTTCAACCTCGCGGTAAATAACAGAGGAGAACAAACGCTTGATGAAGAAATCATCAAAAGTAATTTTAGCATTATCGTTCTGCCAGCAAATCATTTCGGTAGTAGAAATGAAAGGACGAAGAGCTGGATAATAAACCCAAGCGATGGTGATGTATCCATCACCTGAAGGGTTACGGTAACAAGGAGCAATAGCTACGATACGAACATCGAAACGACCGTACTGCTTGTCGAAATACCATTCTTCTTTAACACGAAGAGCAGTAATTTTATCAGCATCAATTGGAATCAAGGTGTCTTTTGAGCTTTCAGCGGTACCATCACCGTCTTCATCCACAGGAATAACTTCCTTGATGTTTACTTGGCTAAGTACGTTGTTTTTACTCATCACCTGAGAATCATCCAATTCTACAGCATAATCAGCGAACAAACGACCGAAGATGAATCCTTCCAATTTACCAGACTTCATCAATTCCATCAACTGAAGGCGAAAATCCTTCTTTTGTTGATTTCCTTTATAAGCCAAAGGCAAATTTTGTTTCTCTTTCAAATCGATCTGACGGTAAACAACTTTAGACCAAATGATATCACTCTCACGCAATTGTGGAAGATCAATGGCTCCTTTAGCTGAAGCTGAACGGCGTTCGAAACCTCCATCAACCACTTTGATGTTTGGATTAGCTTGTCCAACTTTTGGACGAACATCTGCCGGATCAATTTTTGGTGCAGGAGGAGCTGCTGGCGTTTCAACTACGGGAGTAGTTTGAGTTGTGGTTGGTTTTTTAGGAGCTGGTTTCTTTTTCTTTTTTTGAGCCATAGCATCAAAAGAAGAAAACATACCAACAACTGCTAACAATAGGATAACCTTTTTCATAAGATTACTTGATTTCATAGGTTAATGGAAGCAATGATTTCACGCCATCAGGACCAGTTGCTTTGATGTTACGGAAAACAACGGAGGAACCAGCGGGAAGAATGCTGATGGTATTTTTTACTTCACCGGAAAGTGCAGCACCTTTAACATCAACAACTGCTTTACCTTTTCCTGGGATGAAAGCATAGAACTGATATTCAGTTACGTTGTATTTAACAGCGAAATCGAATCCAAGTGGAGTAGCAGTAAGTCCAGATTGAGAAGTAAGCGCTACTTTGGTTACTGGAGCTGTAGGTTCAACCGCACCAACTTTCGCAGTAGGAAGAGGAATTGCCTTTACTCGGAATTCAGCAGCACCCATTTCACGTGGCTTGCCATCAACTTGACCGATTACTTTAACAACAACTTTTTTGTCTTTAACTGCAGGGCCAGAAACGCGAACCATGAATTTACCAGGACCGGTTGAAGTGATGGTTCCATCACCTACCAATTGAGGTTTCAAAGAGTTCGCAGAAACTCCAGATGCAGAAATAGTAACTGGGTTATCTACACCAATGTAGAATACGTTCATGTTATCGGGAGAAACCGCAGCGGTAGGAGCACCCACTTCGTATTCAGCTTTGAATGGAAGTTTGGCGATACCGGTTGGAGACTTTGGATCTGGGAATTCTACGTAACCTTCGTACTTCTTAACTCCAGCTGCAGTAGCTCCAGAAGAGTACATTGATTTTCCGCCTTCGTTTTTCAACAAGCTTCCACCAACGTATGCTTTTGGTTGAGCAGTCGAGTCAAATGCAGCTACAATTACTTCAGCTTCGTACTTACCACCCTGAAGGATATAAGTAGATTTTGCGATAACCTTAGCTTCCAATTTGTTTACTTTGATGTCCAATGCATCGATATCACCCAACAAGAAGGCAACGATTTCAGATTGAGAGTTGCGCAAATCTGATTCAAATTTGGTCATCAAGGTAACGATACCGGCCAAAGGCATGGATTGGAAGTTGGCTTCCAACCAAGATTTTTTGGGTTGATCCTTAGAAGCAGGCAAACCTACAGGCTCTTCGATTTTCACCAAGCCTTTGTTCTGTTCTCCAACCAAAGCGATCAACTTCTTGCGAACGTCGCGAATGGTGTTTTCCAAACGGTCACCGTCTTTGGTACGTCCATTGGGACCAATGAACAATACTGGACCAACGTCGATGTTGGATTCACCCATCCAAGACTTGGTAATATCCTCGTCTTTGTGGTCACCAGCATCGTGTTTACCGTTTACGTTACCAGCCAAATCGATCAGCTTATCGCGGTATTCAGAAATAACTTTTAAAGCTTCTTCTACTGCAGATTTTGCGTCTTTTGCTTTGGTGTAAAACTTCTCAACTTTCGCTGGATTCTTTTTGTATTCGGATTCAAATTTGTCGTAAAGCGCATCAATTTTAGATACGGTATTTACGTTAGAGGAACTCAAGGAGTTATTGATGCGAAAGAACGCAGCCAACACCTCACTTGAAACCTGAAGCGCCAAGAGGGCGGTCAACACGAGATACATCATGTTGATCATCTTCTGACGCGGTGAAACATTACCACCTGCCATAGTTACAAGTTTATTTGATTAAAATGTGTTGGATTAAAATTATTTATTACCGGTCATTGCAGACAACATACCGCCGTAGATGTTGTTCAAGTTCTTCAAGTTAGAAGTCAACTTGCTCAACTCTGCTTTGTACACTTCTGCATCAGCAGCAGCAGCGTTCAAAGTAGCGATAGAGTTAGCAACACCACCGTAAGCTTTGGTCATTTCAGAAATTTTTCCACCAGCTTCAACGGTAATGTTGTTGAAAGCAGAAACAGAACCAGCTGCAGTTTTAACGTTGGTAGAAAACTCTTGAGTTGCTACAGAAGCATCACCCAATTTCGACATTTTTCCAACGGTATCGCTCAAGTTGGTCATTCCTTTTCCTAAAGAATCGATCAATTCAGTTCCAACTTTAGACTTGCCAAGCATGTCATCCAATTGCTCAGTTACTGATTTTGATTTCTTGGATGGATCAGCTCCAGAACCTTTCAATTCAGGATAAACCAAAGACCAATCGATTTCCATGTGTACAGGTTCGAAAGCAGAAACGAAGAAGATAACCGCCTCAGTACCCATACCAATAATTAACATTTCAGAAGCGCCTTTCCAGTGCATGATTTTGAATAACGCACCCAAGATTACTACCGCAGCACCCCAGGCATATGCATATCCTAAGATTGTTTTTCCTTTTTTGGAAGTCATGAAATTACCACCTGACATAGTTTTGTGTTTTAAATGTTTTACTTTTTATTTTTTTATTTGTTATTTCTCTGATTAAAAGTCTTCCATGGAACGGCCCAAGAAATCTTGGATACAACGGAAGCCAATGTAACTTTTGGAAGTGTCTTGGTATTCAAAGTCGCGGGTAGAAACGCGCAACATGTGAGCAGCATCTTTCCAAGATCCACCGCGGATAACTTTACGAGTGCGAACAATGTCGTCTCCTTTTTTGCGCTGGTAACGGAAATCTGGATTCATATCGTGAACGGTGCTGTAAACAGATTCTTCGTAAGAAGTAAGGGTCCACTCAGCAACGTTACCAGACATGTTATAAAGTCCGAAATCGTTAGGATTGTAGCTGTAAACTTTAACGGTGTAGTGACCACCATCATCGGTGTAGTTACCACGGCCGGGTTTGAAGTTAGCCAAGAAACATCCTTTATCGTTACGGATGTAAGGACCACCCCAAGGATAAGGAGAAGTATTCAAACCACCACGAGCAGCGTATTCAAATTGCCATTCTGTTGGCAAGTGGTACGGTGGGGCTTCAACCTCTTTGTTTTCACGACGGAAGGTATTCACATAGTCGGTTCTCCAAGAGCAGAAAGCATTTGCCTGATTCCAGTTCACACCAACGACAGGATAATCATCGTAAGCTGGGTGGCTGTAATAGTTCTGAGTCATCGGCTCGTTGTAGCTGTACGCGAAATCGCGAGTCCAACAAAGCGTATCAGGATAAACGTAAACCGAATCGCGAACAATGAACTTGTTGCGTTTTGCAGTTACATCCTTGTTATGAGCAGCATTGTTCAAATCGTACCACTGGTACAAATAGGTCAACTTGCGAACATCCAATTCTTGTTTTCCGAATACTTGGTCATCGCCAGCATAGAACATGTCTTTCAACGCCTCATCGTTCCACTTAATTTCTTGTTCCCAATCGATGAACTTTTCACCGGCAGGACCTTCTTTGATGTGGTTCAATTTGGTATGAGCGATGGAATCTGCAACCCATTGAACGAACTGACGGTACTCGTTGTTCGTAATTTCAGTTTCATCCATATAGAACGCTCCAACTGAAACGGTTTTGGTAGGCGCATTAAGCGAGAACATCACGTCCTGATCGCTTTGCCCAGCCTGGAAATTTCCTTGTGGTACAAATACCATTCCATAAGGTTCTCCTGGGAAATAGGCCTCACGACCTTGTACCCCGATAAGCTCCCCATTTCCGGAGCCACCACAACTGCTTAAGGCAACCATGCCGAAAAGCGTTAAAGAAAAAAGAGCAAGTCTCTTCATAAGTATCATTTACAACTACTAGTGATCGATGTTTTTAACAGAGTGGAAAAATACAAAACAAAAACTCCAACTATCAATGAAATATGGGGTCGGTAGGTGGAATTTTAACAGGAATTTGAATTTTGAAGTTGTAACCCAACATCGCCTCAACGCTGTTTCGTCCTCCAATGCTGCCCAACTTATTCATGGTAGCACCGTAAGAAACTCCTAATTTCAATCCTCCATCTGATTGATTTCCTTTTAAATAACCTCCAGCCAACAAGTAAATTGCATCGGAAGTGGAATACCCAAGTCCACCCCAATACTTGTTGGAATACATCCCAATGGTCGAAAAATCAAATTGGGATTTTTTCACAATTGACTTGATCAAAACTGAAGGCATCAAATTAATTTTTTCGTTGAGCTTGTACGTGTAACCACCAGTAATAAATAAGTGGGGTTGCATGTTCACGGAAGCATTGTTTTGCAACTCTACATTTGGATTGGTTAGGTGTGTTGCAGAAATTCCAACATAATAATTGGGTGCGGTAAACAGCAACCCTGCATTTACATCTAATCCAAAACCACTGATATCTGAAGTTACCAAAATTGGATCAGGGTTGGTTCTGGGATTTAGTTTACTGAACTGACTTGAGATTTGAAGCATTCCAACACTAATTCCAGCAGAAAGGGTTCCTTCGAAAGGCAAAACATTGTCTTTGTGGTAAGCATACGACAAATAAACCCCGGTAAACTTTTCTAAACCGTATTCGTCGTCTAGAATATTTAAGCCCAAACCTCCTTTTACCTTGTTCACTTTGGAGTGAATGTTAAAATTTCTCGAGGTCGGATTGAAATCCGCTAATCCCATGTATTGATTCCGGTACAAACCGGTAGCAGAAATGTTGGTTCCTAAACCGGTAAAGGCCGGATTAAAACCCATGCCATTGAGGGCATATTGATTGAATTTCCAGTCCTGTTGGGCGAAACCCACAGTGGAAATCATGGAAGCAACAGCAACGAATAAGAGGAGGGTAACCTTTCTCATTTGGTTTTTCTTTAGTTGGAAGGTGTGCTAAGATAGATGATTTTCCCGATAGAAAAAAAAGTGGAAAGATTTTTTCTGAAAATTTGCCTTACTTCCCTAAAGAAAGAATGTAATTTTCGATGGCTTTTGCCATGCTCGGAACACCGGGTTCTGGGGCGTAAACATTTACAACCAACTGGTTATCTTCGGCAGACTTGCGGGTGGTTGGGCCAAAAACCGAAATTCTTGTTTTCTCTTGTTTAAAATCTGGGAAGTTCTTAAACAACGATTCAATTCCAGTGGGACTAAAAAAACACAGAACGTCGTATTTAACATCCGCCAAATCACTCAAATCGCTGATGGCGGTTTTGAACATGATGGCCTTGGTTAAATCGATTCCCGCCGTTTCGAAGGTCAGATTGAAGTCGCTCAACGATTGTTCCGAAATCGGCATCAAAAACTTCTCTGCTTTGTGCCTTTGAAAGTATGGAAGAATGTCGTTCAAACTTCCCTTGCCGAAAAACACTTTGCGCTTCCGCATCTGAATGTATTTCTGCATGTACAGCGCAATGGCCTCGCTCGTGCAAAAATATTTTGCATCAATGGGCATTTCGTGCTTGAAATCCCCACACAAACGAAAGAAATGGTCGATGGAATTCTTACTTGTAAATACAATAGCGTTGTAATCCTTAATCTCGATCTTCTGCTTCCGAAAATCTTTCGCTGAAATCCCTTCAACGTGGTGAAATGCCCGAAAATCAACCTTCAACTTGAAGCGATCGATGATCCCCTGATAGGGATTCGCTGCTTCAGGTGCAGGTTGGGCAATTAATACGCTACGAACCGGATTCGGTTTACTCATCTCCAAAACCATTTAATCAAAACCAAGGTTGGAATAATTTCCAAAACGCAAAAGTAAAAAAGAAAACGCAAGAAAACACCAACTCCCTTCGATGTAAACCGAAACAAAACCCGAAACAACCGAAAAACAAAGGAAATGGCCCAAAAAAATGGAATCGCCCAAAAAATAATTTCCTCCAAACGAATTCCACCCCAATTCATCCATTTTTCCTGATTGAAAAACACCAAGAATAAAGAACAAACCCCCAACAACGGCGCAATCCAACGAAAATAATTGAACAACGAAAACAAATAATACTCGCCCGTATCATCCATTCGCGTAGCTTTCCCCAAGATCCAAATCCATTGCCGCTTCATCCAATAAACTCCACCAACGATTCCTACCAGAGCCACCAATGGAAATTCAATGCCTCTCGAAATTAAAAAATAATCGATCCAAATGGAAAAACCAATCACCCAACTCAAATCCAAATTCAATAACCCCACCGATAGTCGTTTCTTGTAATCCCTAAAAAACTCCTCGGCAAACCGAACATTGATCAATGAATATCCAATTTTGTTGAAATAGACCTCGTTCATCCAATACCCGATCACCCCCAACAAGAGCGACATCAAGGCCCAAATAAAATAGCCCGTGCGGTTGCCAGGAGGAACGCGAACGGCTTTCATCTCCACCTTCTTCTCCTTCAAATTCCAATACGTTGGCTCCAATAAGGTATCCTCAACCTTAGCTTCTTGAACGGGTTCCATAACCAACAAAGAATCGGTCACCGATAAGGAATCGACCCGAGAAGAATCGACCGTTTGGGCGGAAACGCCCAAAACCCAAAACATCATTCCGAAAAACAAGATGCGTTTCACTTTGCAAAGAAACAAATTTTTCAGGGTTTCCCATCGTACCTTTACCGGGTGAAAAATTGGAAAGATTCAATTCGGTGGATTTCCAAACAAACTCCACGTCGTGTTTGGAACATGTTCCTCGTGGTCGTTTCCTACCTGCTTTCCAAAGCCCTTAAAAAACCCATCCACTGGGGAAACCCCATTTCCATTTCCATCGAACCCACCACGGCTTGCAACCTTCGTTGCCCTGAATGCCCCAGCGGCCTGCGTTCGTTCACCCGAGATCAGGGCAATTTAAAGTCCGATTTTTTCGATACCGTTCTTCAAGAGCTCGCTCCATCGCTTTCTTACCTCATTTTTTACTTTCAAGGAGAACCCTTCCTGAACAAACAATTGTTGGAAATGATTCGGAAAGCGCATTCCCAAGGCGTTTACACCGCTACCTCCACCAATGCCCACTTTTTCGACCCCGAAACTGCGGAAAAAACCGTTCAAAGTGGGCTCGATCGTTGCATCATTTCCATCGATGGGACCACCCAAGAGGTGTACGAGCAATACCGAAAAGAAGGAAACCTTTCTCAAGTGATCGAGGGAACGAAAAACCTCATCGAAGCCCGAAAAAAACTCAAATCTGCCACCCCAACCATCATTTTTCAATTCTTGGTGGTGGGCCCCAACGAACACCAAATGGAGGAAGTAGTTCAATTGGCAAATTCGTTGGGCGTGGATGAAGTAAAATTTAAAACGGCTCAGATTTACGATTATCAGCACGGCTCACCCCTCATTCCAAAAAATGAAAAGTTTAGCCGATATCGAAAAAACAAAGACGGGTCGTATTCCATCAAAAATACCCTCATCAATCATTGTTGGCGACTTTGGCACAGTGCAGTAATTACCTGGGACGGCTGGGTGGTGCCCTGTTGTTTTGATAAAGATGCAAGCCACAAATTGGGGCAAGTGAAAAACAACACCTTTAAAGAAGTATGGAAAGGCCCTTCCTACCAGTCGTTCCGAAAATCCATCATTAAATCCCGATCAGAAATCGACATTTGCACCAATTGCACGGAAGGAACCAAGGTATGGGCATAAGATTTTGCTCCTTCATCTTGGTTTTGTTGTTTCCTCTTTTCGGATTTACCCAAGGGGTTATTCCCTACCCAAAATGGCTTCCTGCGCCCGACAGTTTGCATATTTTCCCAACACCGGTTTTCTATCGCACGCCTGAAAATGGGGCTGCATTTGGTTTGGGAACCTTGTACCGTTTCAACCCTATCGAGTACGTTGATTCGACCAAAAAAAGGTTTTCAACCATTTACCTCTCACTCATTCATACCACAAAAAAACAGACCTTGTTGGAGTTGAACCATCATCTACTCTTTGCTAAGGGGAAAATCTTTCTTCGTGGAAACATCAATGTGGATGATTTTTACGACAAATACTATGGGATTGGCGGAAATCAACGGGAATCGGATTTGGAAACGTTTCGATTTCAACGCTCTTTTTGGTTCCAACAAGCGCAATGGCAATGGCGGAAAAATTGTTATTTGGGAGGAATTGGCTGGTACTACGATTTGAGGAATATCTCGGTCATTTCCGGAAATGGCGCCTTGGCCAATCGCACCGCTCCTGGAGCCGAAGGCAGTAAAAACCTTGCGATTGGACTCAGCAGCATCATCGATACCCGCGACCATCAATTTGTTCAAAGTTCGGGTTGGTTTTGGGAGGTTCAATACCTCAACGCAGCCAACAACGGTGCGAACACCCATCCTTTCACCCGAATTCGAACCGACCTGCGCTGGGCTACTCCCCTTCTTCGTTCCCAAACCGTGCTCGCAACCCAGCTTTACTTGGATCAAACCTCCAAGGGAGCCGCCTTCCAATTCATTCCCACCCTGGGTGGCGATCGAATCCTTCGCGGCTATTTCCGCGGTCGTTACCGCGATTATTCCTACGCAGCCGCACAAGCGGAAATTCGACACACCTTCCCCAATCAATTCGGCTTTCAAGCTTTCGCCTCAGCCGGGCAAGTGGGCGAAACCTGGAAAAACTTTGGCAATTCTCCCTGGAAAATTGCCGGAGGAATTGGACTTCGCTACAAGGTCTCCGAAGGAAGTCGAACCATCCTTCGATTGGATTATGCCATCAACCGCGAAGGCGGTTCTGGATGGTATGTCCGTGTGAATGAAGCTTTTTAAAAAGATTTTTGTCAATATTGGTCGAAATTCCTTTTTCCGTTGTATCATTGCACGTCGGATTTCTCCAAGCGCCATTTTCGGTGCATTTCTTTTGGAGTCCTTCCATCAATTAATTTCCTGTTTTCCACCTACTCCTAAAATTTTTTGGATTGAATTTAAATGATTTAAAAGCGAAATCTCTCAAAGATTTGAGAATCATTGCGGATGAATTGAACTTGGAGAATTTCTTCTCTCTTAAAAAAGATGCTTTGATTGAAGCCATTTCTGGAAACAAAAGCACCGCACCAGCACCAGCAGAAGAAAAGCCCAAACGTTCACGTTTCTCCAAAGAAGAAAAACCCACTCTTTTTTCGGATGAAAAACCTGCTGCAGAAGCAGGAATCGAAAAAACAACGAAAAGAAGGAGAATGGATAAAGAGGAGGTAACCGTTCCAGCCACTCCGGTTTCAGAGGCTCCTACCACTTCGGAAGTAGCAGCATCTGAAGGAACCCCTGAAAAACGCCCCAATCGATTCGAAAAACGTCCCAGGAACCCTTCCGATTTACCCAAATCTGAAGAGCGTAAACCACAGGAAAATCGGGAAAACCGCGGATTTTCTCCACGTCCGGAAGGCAAACAACAAGAACCAAAATCCGATCAAAACCCAACGGAGAATAATCCAGAGTCGCGACCACATCCGCATCACCAACACCAACATCCCCAACGCAATAATGGTCCCAAAAACCACGCCCTGGATCAATACAATTTCGATAACCTCATCATGCACGAAGGCGTGGTGGAAATCATGTCGGAAGGCTACGGCTTCATGCGTTCCTCCGATTATAATTACCTTTCCTCTCCCGATGATGTGTACGTTTCCCCGAACCAAATCCGCAATTACGGACTAAAAACGGGCGATACGGTAGTAGGTTCATTGCGTCCACCCAAAGAAGGAGAACGTTATTTTGCTCTGGTACGCGTTGATAGCATCAATGGGAAAAACCCTACAGAAGTACGGGAACGTGTTCCTTTCGATTACTTAACCCCGGTTTTCCCCGACGAAAAATTCAACTTAGCCGATCAGGCGAACGATTATTCTTGTCGCATTCTCGACCTTTTTTCTCCCATCGGAAAAGGGCAGCGCGGACTCATTGTAGCGCAACCCAAAACGGGTAAAACCATGCTTCTAAAAAGCGTGGCCAACGCCATCGCCCGCAACCATCCCGAAACCTACATGATTGTTCTTTTGATCGACGAACGACCAGAAGAAGTAACCGATATGGCCCGAAGCGTAAAAGGAGAAGTGATCGCTTCTACCTTCGACGAACCGGCCGATAAACACGTAAAAGTTGCCAGCATGGTGCTCGAAAAAGCCAAAAGAATGGTGGAAAGCGGACACGATGTAGTGATTCTTTTGGATTCCATTACGCGATTGGCAAGGGCTTACAATACCGTTGCTCCTGCATCCGGAAAGATTCTTTCGGGTGGGGTTGACGCCAATGCCTTGCACAAACCCAAGCGATTTTTTGGAGCTGCTCGTAACATCGAAAACGGCGGTTCTCTTACCATCATTGCCACGGCGTTGATCGACACCGGAAGTAAAATGGATGAAGTAATTTTCGAGGAATTCAAAGGAACCGGAAACATGGAATTGCAGCTCGATCGTAAACTTTCGAACCGCCGCATCTATCCTGCCATCGACGTGATGACCTCTTCCACCCGACGCGACGATTTGTTGCACCGCAAAGAAGTACTTCAACGCATGTACATCCTTCGCAACCACTTGAACGACATGAGCAACACCGAAGCCATGGAATTCTTGTTGTCGCAAATGAAAGGCACCATCAGCAACGAAGAGTTTTTGGTTTCCATGGGAAGATAATTGGACATGAAAGTAGAGATTTGGAGCGATGTGATGTGCCCGTTTTGCTACATTGGTAAGCGAAAATTGGAGCAAGCGTTACAATCCTTGGAATTCAAAGACAACATCCAAATCATTTGGAAAAGCTATCAATTGAATCCCGATTTGGAAACCAATCTTGAAGCGTCCATTTACCACTACCTTTCCGAGGAAAAAGGAATGCCAATGGAACACGTTCGATCCATGATTCAACGGGTTTCGGAAATGGCCAAAGAGGTGGGGATTGCCATGCATTTCGATCGACAAGTGATTGCCAATTCCTTTTTAGCTCATCGGTTAAGCCACTTGGCCAAAAAATGGAACGTGCAGCACGCCTGCGAAGAAGCGTTGTTTTTGGCCCATTTTTCCGAAGGAAAAAACATCGATGACACCAAGGTTATCTCGGAAATTGGTGCGAATTTAGGCATCTCCGATTCTGAAATTCAGGAGTTATTCGAATCCGATGTTTATTCCAACGACGTGATTCAGGATCAATACGAAGCGAAAAATGTTGGAGTTCGGGGCGTTCCCCACTTCGTTTTCAACGACAAGTACGTAGTTTCTGGCGCCCAAGACGCCTCGGTTTTTGCCGGCGCTTTGCGCCAATCGTTCGGAGAGTGGAAATCCGTCCAAAACGAACCTTCAACCCCTGGAAATTCCTGCGATTTGGACGGAAATTGCAATTAATCGGCTTCGATTGAGAGAACTAACCTTAAAACAGTTTGGTTCCTGCTAGAAGACGTTTCCTATCCTCAAATATGTTTCTGGAGTCATGACCGACAAACGACTTTCTTTAAAATCTTTGACGTTTCTTGTCACAATGACTTGAATGTCTTTGTCGTGTTGTGCAGAATAATTCTGCAATGCATCTTCAAAATCTTTGAATTCCGAATTTAGAGCTTCTAAAATCGTAGCCTTATTAATTGTCACTATTTCGATCAAATTGATGAGCATTTTTAACTTCTCAATGACCTTCTCATGTTTTGCAGTTTTTCTCAAAAGATAATACACATTGCTTAGAATTACGGGGGTTACGAAACCAGTAACAATCTTTTTTTCACATAAAATGAAAAGCTTAGTGGCATCATCAGAAAATGGCTTTCTATCAAAAAAGAAGTCAAGTATAACATCCGTATCAATGAAGATCTTGTTCATGATCAAAGAAACTTTTTTGTTAAGCTATCTGTGAGTTCTTTTTTGTAATCAAAATCCTTAGGCATTTTAAATGAACCACGCAATTGCTCGATGGTGGGACTCAAAACTTCGTCATCCACCGCATTTTCATTGGTCAATGCCCTAAGATAATTCTCTATTAAGTCGGATAGGCTTCTCTCTTGTTCTCGTGCATAACGTTTTGCCTTCTCAATGATGGAATGATCAATGGTAAGCGTAAGTTTTGTATTCATGAGGTTCGTCTTTTCACAAAGTTAGAAAAAGATTCAAGTAACACGTGTAAAATTTGGTAAATAAGCACGTGTAAACAGGTGGTTATTTTTGCAAAATTGACAATAGGTGCCCTTTCATCCGTCTGAGAATCCGTCCAAAACGAACCTTCGACCTCTGGAAATTCCTGCGATTTGGACGGAAATTGCAATTAATCGGCTTCGATTCGTCCTTTGATTTTCCCTTCTCGAAAAGCCGAATCGGCAACGATATCTTCCTTCTCTGGAATTCCTGCCAATTGATCCAAATTCGGCTGCCCGCCTTCCACCCAAGCCGAGTACCACAAACTTCCCAATAACACAATCGACGATTTCATTCGGTCTTCCACCAGGCTTCCTAAACGGGCATGAAAATCGGAAGAATATGCCTTCGAATACTGTTTTGCAACGGTTCTCCCCTTGGTTTCGAAAGCATATTTTGCTTGGGGAGAAACGCTTTTCCCGGTCATTCTTTCGGAAGAAAACACGGTATCTACCAATTTTGCGCTGCCCAGAACGGCATTCCAAATGGCTTCTTGCGGTTTATCTACGAATTCTGCTTTTCCCACAAAAAAATCGTAGTCGGCAGCAAACAATTCGGGCAACCGCGATTCCAATAGGCCATGAATGCCTTCCTGATTGGTGAATTGCCCGTTGTAGTTTTTGGTGGCGTGCAAGGGAACGTGCGCATCACCGATGTAATGCCCGAGGTCGGCGGAAAGCTTGAGGATCCGCCCCACGTTTTTCTGAGAAAATGCCCACACCAATTGGCGGTAAACTTTGTAGGTATTCCAAGGAACAATGCCGTATTCGATCAAGGTATCTTCGGAAAATTTAGCCACGGCCTTTTCCCAAACCCGAGGCAGTTCAGGGAAAGGATAGCTTCCGTAGTGATCAATATCAATAAAATGTCGAGGTCCCTCTTCCAAAATAGCATAACGACGCTTATCGGGATCTACCGCGTGTTCGGTGATGTAATCGATGTTCTTTTTGTAGAAGCCAAACAATTCGGTTGGGAGCGTAAAAACCGCATACCGATTGATCATTTTATGAGCATGAAAACCCCAGGCATTCATTTCTGGATGGAAGCCCAAGGTCAAGCTGAAAAAAAATGCTAAGAGGAGTCCTTTTTTCACGGATGCAAGTTAAGGAATTGAGCCAAAATTAGGGAAGCCCAAAATAATTGGGTATTTTTGTAGAAAGATTTTTATCATGGAATTTGATGTAACCGTTATTGGCTCCGGTCCTGGAGGATATGTTGCGGCCATTCGCTGCGCTCAGTTGGGTTTGAAAACCGCACTCATTGAAAAGTATTCCACCCTTGGTGGTACCTGTCTCAATGTTGGATGTATTCCTTCCAAGGCCATGCTCGACAGTTCCGAACATTACCACAATGCTGCGCATACGTTTTCAACCCATGGAATTGAACTTTCGAATTTGAAAGTTAACCTGGGTCAAATGATTAACCGCAAGAATGAAGTGGTTCAACAAACTTGCGACGGCATTCAGTTTTTGATGAAAAAAAACAAGGTAACCGTTTTCCAAGGTTGGGGATCTTTCATCGATAAAAACACCATTCAAATCAAAGGTGATGCTGAAACCAAAACCATCACCACCAAAAATACCATCATCGCAACCGGATCGAAGCCCGCTTCGTTGCCCGGACTCGACATCGATAAAAAACGAATCATCACTTCCACGGAGGCCTTGAATTTGCCCGAGGTTCCCAAGCACATGATTGTGATTGGTGGCGGTGTTATTGGCATGGAATTGGGATCGGTTTATGCTCGTTTGGGCGCCAAAGTTTCGGTGGTTGAATACATGGGATCCATCATTCCAACCATGGATGCCACCATGGGCAAAGAATTGAAGAAAAGTTTGGAAAAACTTGGGTTTGAATTCTTCTTGGGGCACAAAGTAGAATCGGCCAGCGTAAAGGGTAAAACCGTTTCCGTGGTAGCCGAAAACATGAAAACCAATGAAAAGGTAGAAATCAAAGCCGATTATTGCTTGGTTTCGGTTGGAAGAAAAGCTTACACCGAAGGGCTTGGCCTTGAAAATATCGGTTTAACCACCGACGAGCGTGGCCGAGTATTGGTTGATGATCATTTGCAAACCTCTGTTCCGGGCATTTATGCCGTTGGAGATGTCGTTCGCGGTGCCATGTTGGCCCACAAAGCCGAAGAAGAAGGAACTTTTGTTGCTGAAACGATTGCTGGCCAAAAGCCGCACATCAATTATTTGTTGATTCCAGGTGTGGTTTATACCTGGCCCGAAGTAGCTGCCGTTGGGCACACCGAAGAGGAATTGAAAAAGCAAGGACGCGCTTACAAAGTGGGTTCTTTCCCTTTCAAAGCCAGCGGAAGAGCGCGCGCTTCGATGGATACCGACGGAGTGGTGAAGGTGTTGGCCGATAAAACGACCGATGAAATTTTAGGCGTTCACATGATCGGCCCTCGGGTGGCCGATATGATTGCTGAAGCGGTGGTTGCGATGGAGTTCCGCGCATCTGCAGAAGACATTACCCGAATGAGCCATGCTCACCCCACATTTACAGAATCATTTAAAGAAGCTTGTTTAGCCGCGACCGATAACCGCGCTATTCACATTTAATCATGTGGTTTAAATTCTCGAAATTCATCCTCCGGAATCGGTGGACCTTGCTGATCATTATTGCGCTTTTCACCGGGTACACCGCGTATTTGGCGTCGAAAGTGGAATTATCGTACGAAAAATCGCGCATTGTCCCTCCGAATGATCCCGAATACAAAAACTTCGATAAGTTCATCAAATATTTTGGGAACGACGGAAACGTGATTGTTGTGGGCGTTCAAACCCCTCGCATTTTTGAACAAGAATTTTTCAACGACTGGTACCAACTGAGCCAGCACATCAAAAAAATTCCAGGCGTAACCGACATGGTTTCTTTGGCCGATTTGTACAACATTGAGTTGGATACCGCGGCAAAGAAATTCAAAATTGCCAAAATCTGCACCGAATTGCCGCGATCTCAACAAGAGGTGGATACCATTCGACAAAAGGTCATGGCCAATAAATTCTTTGAAGGATTGGTGTACGATTCTGCATCATCGAGCACCTTGATTGCCATTGGTCTAGACCGCAAGGTTTTGGACAGCAAACAGCGCATTGAAGTGTGCGACCGAATCATGGAGTGGGCGAAACAGTTTGAAAAAGAACAGGAAGTGGAGTTGCACTATTCGGGCCTACCCTTGGTGCGGACCATTTTCGCCACCAAAGTGAAAAACGAGTTGTACCTCTTCTCCATTCTTTCGGTAGCGGTAACCTCCATTTTGCTGTGGTTTTTCTTCCGTTCGTTTTTAGCGGTGATCATCCCCACAGTCATTGTTCTTTTGGGTGGAATTTGGACCATGGGGACGATTGTGATGTTCGACTACAAAATCACCATTCTTACCGGATTAATTCCGCCATTGATTGTGGTGATTGGCGTTCCAAATTGCATTTATCTGCTGAATAAATACCACATCGAATACACCAAACACGGAAATAAAATTCTGGCATTAACGCGGGTAGTGGAGAAAATTGGCGCCAGTACTTTCATCGCCAATTTCACGACAGCCATTGGTTTTGGGGTTTTCATGACGACCGGTTCCAGCATTTTGGTTGAATTCGGATTGATTTCGGCATTGAACGTCATGCTCATTTTCCTTTCGAGTTTGATCATGGTTCCTGCCATTTACAGTTTTTTACCTCCACCGAGTTCGAAGCAAACCGATCACCTGGAGAATAAAACGGTGAATTATTTTGTGGAATTGTTCGGAAAATGGGCATTCACTTATCGAAAAGCGATTTATGCGGGAGTAACGGTCCTCACCATCATTGGGTTATGGGGGATGACGATGTTAAAACCACTGAGTTATTTGGTGGATGATATTCCTCACGACGATGTTCTTTATACCGACTTAAAGTTTTTTGAAAAGCATTTTCACGGCTTGATGCCGTTCGAGATTTTGGTTGAAACCGGTGAGCCCAACGGAGCCTTGGACCAGACCAATTTGGAAATTGCCGAGCAAATTCAGCAAGTGGTGATGGAAGATTCCAGTTTTGCCCGTCCCGTTTCCTTGGTGGAAGTGATGAAAGCTTGCCGACAAGCCTACCGAGGAGGCGATCCTTCAGAGTATTCCTTATTCACTGGAATGGAACGCAATTTCATTTTGCCCATCATGTACCGAAGCATGCGAGGCGGTGGACCAGGAGGTAAAATTGCTTCAGCATTTACCGATAGTACCCGTTCCATCATTCGCCTTTCCTTCAAAATGGCCGACGTTGGAACTACCAAAATGAAAGAAATTGTCGGAAAAGTTCGTCCGAAAATCGATTCCATCATCAAAGACACCAACGTTAAAGTAACCGTAACGGGCTCGAGTGTGGTGTTTCTAAAAGGGAATCAGTACTTGATCGACAGTTTGAATTCCAGCATTTGGCAGAGTTACATTTTGATCGCGTTGGTAATGCTTCCGTTGTTCCGAAGCTTTCGCTTGCTCATCATTTCCCTTATTCCCAATACGCTCCCCATGTTGTGGGTGGCTGGATTTATGGGATTCTCTGGTATTCCGTTGAAACCGTCCACGGTTCTGGTCTTTTCCATTGCGTTGGGGATTGCGGTGGATTGCACCACCCACTTTTTGGTCAAATACCGACAAGAAATTGAACGCCACGATTGGGATATTAGAACAACTGTTTTGGTTGCGTTGAAAGAAACCGGCAGTGGAATGATCTACACCTCCATCATCATTTTCTTTGGTTTTGCTATTTTCGGAGCTTCCCAATTTGAAGGCACAGTGGCCTTAGGGATGTTAACCAGTACCACCATTTTGGTTTCGATGCTGTCCAATTTGATTCTGCTTCCTGCGTTGATTTATTCGTTTGGCTCCATCAAAAAGATCCGAAGATTTCAATGGAAAAAAAAGTCGGAATAATCTTTTTGTCCATTTTCGGATTCTTTCATTTCAAGGGGTTGGCGCAATCTACATCCAAACCCTTGCCCACCACCCTGCCGGAAAAATATTGGACTTGGACCAATGAGTATTCCTTAAGCGGAAACCAATCCTACTTTTCAAGAAACTGGAAGTCTGGAGGGGTGAACAACTTAGCCGGAAATACGGTTTTCATCACCAAGGCCTTGTACAAAAAGAAAACCATGAGTGCCACTTTTACGGGTGATTTTAGGTTTGGACTTCAAAAAAACGTGGTTGATTCATTCGTTCGAAAAACCCAGGATTTGATTTATGTAGATGGAAACTACAGCCACGAAATCAATCAACGGTGGATGGGATTCGCATCATTGAATTTGGTTTCTCAATTCAGCCCCGGTTTCGATTACGCCAGCAGCAGAAAGTTCATTTCCTCCTTTTTAGCTCCGGGTTATTTAACCGAAGCGATTGGACTTCAGTACAAAAAAGCGCAAATCTTGAACGCCCGAATGGGTTTATTGGCCCTGAAACAGTCGATGGTGATCAACGAAGAAGTGTATGGCTTAACCGATACGTTGAGGTACGGGGTTCCCAAAGGCGAGAGAATTCGCAACGAAGTGGGCATGCAGCTTCAGGTAAGCGTTGACAAAGACATCATTAAGCAGCTTTCCTTTAAAGGCCGTTACCAGGGATTCGTTTCTTACCAGCAAATTTCCCAACCCAAGGTTTTCGATCACCGGGTAGACATCTTACTCACCTACAAAATCAACAAGTGGTTGCGATTCACTGGAAGCATCATCATCATAAGAGATATTGATCAAGATACCAAGATTCAATTCTCTCAAGTTCTAGGATTAGGATTAAACTATAAGTTTTAATTCCTTCGTTTCATCGCGAATCGAACCAAGTAATAAATATCTCTTTTTTCTACTTTTATGCGCATTAATGGGCAGAAAATCCCGTTTATTCCGTAATTTCAGGCTCAATTACTTCAGTTTTTTAACATTTTTGTTTCTTTTTGCACCATTAATTTAAATCACGACCTGAAAAATCCTTTGCATTTTTTCACTCGTTTTTTTTAATGAAAAATGTTGTTCAGATTTGTTTCATCAAAACGAAAAACAAATGAAACAAATGCTACTATTGGGTGCGGTGATCCTAGGCTGGTCGTTCACCTCTTGCAACAAACAGAATGTAACCGCCAATGTGAATTACAACATGGCCACCATTTATTTCGATGTGCCGCCTAAAAATGCCGGCGAAACCATTGAAGCAAAAAAATCAATCAATATTGATTTGGCTGATTTCTGTAGAACCAATAACTTGAACAAGGAAAACATCGAATTCATTGGGGTGAACGCGGTGACCCTCTCAACGGAATTTCCAGAAGATCAAACGTTCGACGATTTAGAATCGTTTGAAATGTATGGGGAAGCTGAGAATTTGCCACTCATTAAATTAGCCGGCGAAAGTGCGGTTCCTTTGAACTCCAAGTTTTTTCAGCCTTCCTACATTTCTTCGGATGATTTGCTTCCCTACGCGGAAAAGCCTTCCATCGAAATTTCAGGTAGAGGAATGCTCCGAAGAGATCATCCCTCAACCACGCGCATCAAAGCCGATATTCAATTGTCACTTCGTGCTGTAGTGATGGAATTGGGTGAATTTCAATGGGGGAAATAATTCATTATCCCACCAAAAAAGGGGCAGCTGAAGCTGCCCCTTTTTTGGTGATCTGCATCAAAGATATCTTTCTCGAATAACCTTCAAATGGTGCAAATCATGACCCACGATCATAAAGCCCAAAGCCCTGGCAGAAACCGAAAGGCCATTGGCATTTCCGAAAAAATTCAACCCCGCTAATGGCATTCCTTCAAATAAATCGATGGTAACAGCGCGCAAATTCCGATGCATCTTACCCCATTGCTGCGGGGTAGCTAGGTTCATTTCCCCATTGGCGTGAGCGATGAAATGATTTTCATCGAATCCGGGCAAAACGGTCGCATCCATTCTTGAACAGCGAAAAGCCCGGTAAGCAAAGATTCGTTCGGTATCCATCATGTGCATCAGCACCTCGGCCATCGACCATTTTCCATCGGCATATCGAAAATGAAACTGCTCCATGCTTACCGATTGCAGCAATTCATCCCATAGCAAGGAGGCTGCCTTCAACCCATCCAGCAAATTGTTTTCAGCAACCAGGCCAACGTAATACCGGTAATATTCCGGCATTTCGGCATCGATGGGTTTTATGATGGGTTGATCCATTTTTGCTTCCAAATTACGTTATTGGATCGAACTTCAATGGTATAAATACCGGCAAACAATTCAGGCAAAACCAAAGATCCTGAAGCTCCATTCTTTCTAAAGACAACTTTCCCTTGAGCATCCCAAATCATTACTTCTGCCTTCTCCCAGGTTCCTAAGTCCAACGTTGGGGTAGAAGATGGATTTGGGTACAATTTTGGAGATGTTGAAACGCCACCTTTTGCACCCAAAGCCGAATAAAATGGCTGAGAAGTACTGCTGCAACCGAAGCTATTGGTAGTGGTTACCCAATAAACTCCACCCGAAGAAATGGTGATGGATGGGCCGTTTGAACCGGCAATGGGAGCCCCGTTGAAGTACCATTGATTGCCCGAGTTGGAACTCGAAACCAATACCCCTTGTCCGGTTTGAGAAACGGTTGGAACGGCAGGTTTGGGATTAAAAACCAAACGAATGTGGTTGGAAGAATCGCCATTCCCATTCACTGCGTAGTAATTGCCCGATTGGGTGGCCGAAAAGTTATTGGAGGTTTGAGAGGTAATTACTCCATTGAAAAACCAGGTGATGGATTGAGTGGTGGTTTGTTGCAAACGGATGGTATCTCCTTGGCAGGCGGTAACCGTAGTAGAGGAAATCACCGGAGGTGTGGAAGTTACCGCCTCGTTGATGGTAAGGTTGTTGGTATAAATTTCGTCGCCCGAAGTAGATCTATCGTTATTGGCAACATTCCCTGAAGCGTAAATGGTTACTGCACCTGTTCCTGCTGCTGGAGCCGTCCACACGAACGTCCAACGGCGACCAAATTGAACAATTCCAGGGGAGGTATTGTGGTTGGCATACGATTTACCACTGCTGCTGGAAACGGAAATTTGGTTAAAACTTCCTGCGCTCATGGTTCCAGCCCCTTGGTTATTGGAATTGCGAACTGCCGTGGCTTGAAATCCAAATTTATTGGCCAAAGGATCGCGAACATAAACGGTTACATCGTACGATTGGCCAGGGACATACGTGGATGGATTACCTGCAATGCTGATGGTTAGGCTTCCACTTCCGCCGTTCACGGTGCCGTAGTGGCAATTGGTACAGTTCCCTTCTCCTGGGGCACCGGTGTATCCACTTGGAGCTCCACCCGAATTGGTTAAAACGGTTTCAGACATGCTGAACAAGATGAGAAATACGGACAGGACTTTTAAAATCTTCATATTGTGACAATTATTTTTTCCAAAATTACGTTTCAAGGAACAACTTTCCATGTAATTTTGATTTTATGCAGAAGCGACTCTTTTTATCGGCATTTCTACTCTTGTTTTCTCAATTCTTAGTGGCGCAATCGGGGCGGTTTCCTTTTTTGTTTGATCGAGTAGCGCCACTTCCGGTATTCGATACCTCCGGTTTGTTTCTCCAAGCGGCTTGGAACGGTGGGGCAACCTGCAATCAGTTTTTCAACATGGATGTTAACGGAGATGGGTCTCAAGATATCGTCAGTTTTGAAAAGCAAGATTCCATCCTTTCGGTTTACCTCAACCGAAACATGGGTGGGCAAACCCAATACGAATTTGCTCCTCAGTATCAAAAATTCTTCCCTTTCGTACAAGATTGGGTAGATTTTGCCGACTACGATGGAGACGGGCGGTTGGATCTTTTCACCAACAACAACGGAGAAACCAAACTATTTCGGAACACCACCCCGGCCGGAAATGCCTATCCCATCTTTACGTTAAAAACCGCAGCCATTCCTGTTAAAACTCAGTTTTCACCCTTCCCTACCAACATGTACGTGAATGCCACCGACAATGCTGAGGTGGTTGACATTGATGGCGATGGGGATGTAGATGTTTTGGCATGGGAAATTTTTTCGCCATCCATCATTTGGTACAAAAACTTGAGCATGGATCGGTATAACCGGCGCGACACCCTTGATTTTCTCATTTCATCCAATTGTTGGGGCCGGTTTCAAGAAAGTTTCATCACCAATGACCTTCGACTCTGCTTGGATGCCAATTGTTTCCGTGACACCTCACGGTCTTGCCCATGCGGACTTCGCGCCCAAGAAGAAAAACCCGAAAAAACCACTCACTCGGGAGGAACACTCACCATTTTCGACCAAAATAAAGATGGGAAATACGATATTTTACTTTCCGACATTTCTTATCCCAATTTGATTTTTATCCAAAATTCCTCTTTAACCGGTGTAGATTCGATGGGTTGTGGATTGGATACGTCTTTCCCCAATTATCAAATTCCTTACAAAGGGTCCATTTACCCGCATGCTAGCCGAGTGGACGTGAACCAAGATGGAAAAATGGATTTGGTGGTGAACCCATTCGACAACAAATCGAAGGGGTACAACAGTAGATGGTATTACGAAAACACCGCTGTATCGCCTACGTCTCCAGAAACATTTACCTTGCGCGAAACCAATTGGTTTCCGGCTTCTATGCTCGACTTTCCTTGGTGGTCATCTCCAGAATTTTTGGATTACGACCGTGATGGGGATTTGGATCTATTCATCTTTACTCAAAATGCGAACAACAAAGCAGCGCTTCAACTTTTGGAATATGGGGCAACCGGCTACCATTGGCTGGATACCAATTATTCCAACATCATCGGTCAAACGAACAGAAAGAATCTCATTCCAACGTTCGGAGATTTGAATGGAGATTCCATTCCCGATTTATTGGCAGGAAATTCGAGTGGCTTGATTGAATATTATTCCGGGTCTTTGGTTGCTGGAAAAGTGGAATTCACCTTGCAGAATGACACCTTTCAAAACATCCAATTGGGTTACGATGCAGCTCCACAATTGATTGATGTAGATAAAGATGGGTTGTTGGATTTGATTTCGGGAGACATTGATGGACATGTATTTTACTACCGAAATACCGGTACGAAAACCGCACCCATTTTTCAAGCCAATGCGCCGGATACCCTTGGTGGATTGGATTTGAACAGCATTTTTCCGGCGAGAACGACCCCACGTTTGGCCGATTTCAATGCCGATGGAAAGTGGGATTTGGCCGTGGGTGAAATGGGTGGTCGCTTGATTTTGTTTGATAACATTTTCGATACGATTTTGCACCGCTACGATTCTGTTTTTTATTACTCCAATTCGTTGGGCGGTGCCTCGGTGGATGAGGCCGATTTTGGAGATGGTTTCCGCATGGCCGTTGCCGATTGGAATGGAGATTCGCTTCCCGATTTGATTTTAGGCACCAACAATGGAGGAATCATTGGTTTAAGGAATCGTGCGGGTTCTTTAAGCACCAAACAACTCCCAAAACAAGAGGTAACTCCACTTCAATTATTCCCAAATCCGGCCACCGATCGAGTAGAAATCATTCAACCCCAAGGGCCGAAAGCGCCCATCAACCTGTTCAATCTCACCGGTCAACTCATTCATTCATGGGAGATTCCTTTGGGGGAATCGGCTCAATTGGAAGTGGGTGGAATTCCCGAAGGTTTGTACTTTATCCAGTGGAAAAATAAGGGATCCAAATTGCTGATCAAGCGGCGTTAACGGGTACGCTGAGGGATGGCCAAGGCCATTTCTTGAAGAAGATCCGGGTCTTTTTCGAGGGCGTTACCAACCACCAACCATTGCGCACCGGCAATGGCTCGATCTTGTAGTTCTCGTGGGGTGCGCATTCCGCCTCCAACCACCAAAGGAAGAGCCGTGGTTTTGCTCACTTCCTCGATCAATTCGGTTGGAATGGGCAACAACGCTCCACTGCCGGCATCCATGTACACCAATTTCATTCCCAATTGTTCGCCGGCAAGAGCCGTAGAACAGGCCAACGCAATTTCTTGGGGCGGGATAGGTTGGGTATTGCTGATGTATTGAACCGCCGTGGTTTTCCCTCCATCGATCAAAATGTACGCAGTGGGAATTAAATCCAAGCCGCTTTCACGAAGGCGATTGGCCGATTGAACATGGTGGCCAATGAGGTAATCGGGATTTCTTCCGGAGAGCAAAGAAAGCAACAATAAAGCATCTGCTTGGGAAGAAATTTGATCGGGGTGACCGGGGAAAAGCACCAATTGCACATCGGTAGAAACTTCTTTGATCCACTTCAGCAATTGCTCGGTTTTCCCTTGTGGAACATAACTTCCGCCGATCAAAAGGGTGGAAATTTGAGCTTGCAAACAACCTTCCACCAATCGGTGAATGGCTTTCTGCTCGGATTTGTCGGGGTCGATTAAAACCACCAATTCGGACTCTTGATTTTCTTTGAGTTGCGCAAGGTGGTTTAAAATGGCAGACATGTTACAAAGGTGCAACAAATTTTGCATTTTATTGCAACATTCTCGGCTTATCTTTGTCGTTATGCTGATGAAATTTTTGAAAAACTTTTTGGCCATCTTTTTAATCGCTAGCCTGTTTTCTTCTTGCAACAACGATTTGAAAATTGCGGCAGATTGGAAAGAAGTTACCTCCGTTTGGGGCCTTTTGAACGCCAACGATTCGGTTCATTTTTTCCGCATTACCAAAGGGTATTTGGACCCTAAAACGGGTGCTTCGGTAGGGGCAAAAGTGGAAGATTCACTTTACTACCCCAACCTCAATGCGCGTTTGGAAGAGTACGCTTTATCGGGCAACAATTGGATTTTAAGTCGCAGTTTCCCTTTGGAAGAAGACCGTACCGTTCCTAAAGATTCCGGTTTCTTCGGCAACAAGTACCAAGTTCTTTACAAAACCCAAGCACGTTTGGATGTTACCAAAATGTACAAAGTGGTTGCCATTACGCCATCGGGCGATGAGGTTACTTCCGAAACCAAAATGGTGAACAATTTTGCCCTCAGTGAACCCGCTCGCATTCCGGGGGTTATTCGCATGAGTCGAAAAACCAACAACATCAAATTCACCACCCCCGCCAACGGTAAAATTCACGAAATGACCGCTCGCGTGCACTACACCCAGTACGATCCCGATCAACCCACCCAAACCAACGAATTCAAATATGTAGATTACACCATCTACAAAAACTTATTCATCAATTCTGCGGGCTTGTTCACCTATTCTTTGAATGGGTTGGAGATCATTGAATTTCTCAATCAATCCCTTCCAAAAATCGATACGATCAATCGCCAACTCAAAGGGATTGAATTCATCGTTCACGTTGGAGGACAAGATTTGGCTACCTTCATCAACATCAATCAGCCCAGTACTTCCATCGTTCAAGATCGACCTTCATTCACCAACATTGTTAGTAAAAAAGGGAATCCCACGGCCGGTATTTTCTCCAGCCGCATTCGCATTCCAACCAATTTGAAAGATACCGGAATCGATGCCAATTATTATCTGCAATCTCCCACTTTCCGGGAAGTATCCAACTTGGATAGTTTAGCCAAATATCCTCAATTGAAGTTTGTATGGTAAAGTTTGTCTGCATTGCCTTTCTTCCGTTGATTTTCGGATGTAAAAGCCACAAGAATGACCCTTTAGAAAAACTAATGGTAGGAACACCATCAAAAACCATGGTGGTAACCGAAGTGCCTGGACCTCCACCTGAAAACATCATGGATCCTCCAAAACCACAGGAAATCCTACTCATCGATGACGCAAAACCGATTGAATTTCCCAAGGAACAAGTTCCAACGGAAGGATCAGCCACCTCGCCTCAAGACACCTCCAATCAAGAAGTTCTTCAAATTGCTGAACAGATGCCGGAGTTCCCGGGCGGACAAAATGCCCTGATGGCTTGGCTTCAAAAGAACCTCGAATACCCTGAGGAAGCAAAAGAACAAGGCATTGAAGGACGCGTTTTTGTTCAATTTAATGTTTACAGTACAGGAGTTTGTGGCAATTTTACCGTTTTAAAAAGTCCTAGCCCAATTTTATCCAATGCTGCTTTGAAAACCATCAAGAAAATGCCGAAATGGACGCCTGGAATGCAAAATGGAAAAGCGGTAAATACCGTCATGCGATTGCCTATTTCTTACAAATTGCAATGATTTGAAAGAGGAAGATAAAAAACTCTTCAAGCGTTTGGCGCTTTGGTGCAGCCGCCAAGAACGATCCTACAAGGAAGTCACCCAAAAGTTAGAAACCCTTGACGCTACCTACGAGAGCATCCTCATCGTTGCCAAATCGCTCCAAGAACAAAACTTCCAAAACGACCTTCGTTTTGCCCAAGCCTTTTCAGGTGGAAAATTCCGAATCAAACATTGGGGCAAAATGAAAATCAGAAAAGCCCTGCAAGAAAAGGGCATCTCCCCAGAAAACATTGCCCTGGGATTAAAAGAAATCGACCTCGACGATTATTACAAAACCGCTGAAAAACTCATTCAAAAGAAGCACGCTTCCCTCTTTGGAGAAAAACCATTGGAAAAAGAATCCAAAATTCACAAGTACATGAACACCAAAGGGTACGAATCTTCGTTGGTTCGAGAAATCCTAGCCGATCTTCAACGTACCTTTGGAAAGGAATTTACCTCATGATGAAGACCTTTATTTTCGCGGCTTTGGCCATTTGTGTTTCTTGGAAATCCACCGCTCAATTGCGCATGGTTTTGCGGGCTCCTTTGTACCTCGATTTGCAAAAAGGAGATTCGTTGAGCCCGAAATCTACTCCCGGCTTGGCCTTCTACCAAGGATTAAAATTGGCCTTAGATTCCCTAGCCAACCAAGGTTTGGACATCAAATTGGATGTTGCTGATGAAGAATTGGAAGGCGATTCCATTGCACCCATGAAACCGTGGACGGAAGTGGAGATGATTTTGAGCAAACAAGGAAAAGTGTTCTTCTTTACCGGGAAAAAAAATGGGGCCGCCCGCATCGAATTCAATGCGCCCATGCGGGAACACTTGGCGGCCATGTCTTCCTACCTCTTTCAAGTTCCAGGCAAAAAAAACCTGCTGTTGTTGCACCGCAACAAACCTCAAGAAAAGAAAATCTTGGAAGTGTGGAAAGATGAGTTGCACGTAGCCGGTTTCGATACGATTCCTGAATTGGTACGGACCGATTTAACGGGTTTTCCTTTGGAAGGAAAATTGAAGAAGGGAATGATCAATTACATTTTGGTTCCCAGCGCCGATCAAAGTTTTGTGGCCAATGCCTTAAACCGAATTCAAGGATTGGCAGATGCCTATACGGTGGTGGTGGTTGGGCTTCCCAATTGGATGAATTTCGGCTCCATCGACGCGGAATTGTTCCAAAAAGTACAGCTGTTGTACACCAGTGAAAAGTTTGTAGACTACCAACGCAGCGATTTGATGTGGTTCCGAAAATTATACCAAGAACGCTACTTCACCGATCCTCACGATTTCGCTTACCGCGGCTTCGATGCGGGAATTTTCTGGGGAACGCTGCTCTTAAAATACCCCAACGATTTCGATTTACACCTCACCGATCCCGATAAAAAACGATTGGTGAACGACTTTGAATTGGTGGTTGAAACTCCTGCTAATTACTCCAACAAACACGTACAATTGCTTCAAATTACACCGCATGGCATTTCCCGAAGGAACCGATAATCCCATTTTACAAAAACGCATCCTTCGGGCTTCTTCTTTTCTAGAATCCCTCGATTCCGACACCCCGCTTGAGCTTCAAGTGAAAAATTTCACGAAACAACATCCCGAAATGGGAAGCAAAGACCGGAAGGTTTTTCAGGATTTGGTGTACGGTACTCTCCGATTAAGGCACGCTTTGGCCGATTTATCTTGGCAAGAAGCCTGCACCGTTGCCTTTTCCATTTGGAATTCGGAATACCCCCAAAAGAGTTGGGAATCGTCCGTTTGGGCATCCAATCCCCTTTTCCCTCATTCCCTTTCGCCTGCACTGGATGGCTTGGATTGGAAAGCAGGATTTTTTGCACCCCGAAAAGTCTTTGTTCGTCAGATGCAGCCGGGAAAGTTTGGATTTGCCGCTTGGTTAGAAAAAGAAGGCGTTTTGGAAAACGTAGAGGGGAAGACCCTGACTTTGAAAAAATCGAAGGCCATGGAAAATGCCCCAGGATGGGCACCGGGAAGGTTTGAGGTGATGGATTTGGCCGTTCAATCGTGGGCGGAAGAATTGCCCAAATTGGAAAACGGCCAAACCGTTTTGGATGCTTGTTGCGCCAGTGGAGGAAAATCGCTCTTGCTGTTGGAAGCAAACCCCAACATTGATCTCACCGCTACCGATGTACGCGAAAACATCCTTCGTTCTTACCGCGGACGCTTGGGGAATCATTCCAAGAACATTGAAATATTGACTAAAAATTGGGAGGAAGAAAACCCGCTGCCTTCGAAATTCGATTTCATTTTGGCCGATGTTCCTTGCAGCGGAAGCGGAACTTGGCTTCGGAGTCCGCAACATTTGTCCAATTTCACGGTTGAAAAACTCAACGAACACGCCGAAAGGCAAAAAAGAATTGTCACCAATTTGTCAAAGCACCTCGAAAAAAATGGAAAATTGATGTACGTCACTTGCTCCATCTTCGAAGAAGAAAATGAAAAAATCGTTGAATTCATGCAAAATTCCTTGGGTTTATCGCTCATCTTCCAAAATTATTCGTGGAAATGGAAGGAAGGAGGCGATTCTATTTTTTACGCCCTTATGGAATAAGGCGAAACCCGCCGTCGTTAACCTAAAGATAATTTTTTGAATCGACGCCAAAAAGGTTAGGTGATTGAGTCAAAAAAACTTATTTTTGGGCAAAATTTTGAAAAAACTACAAAAAACACAAAAAATGAGCACTCAAAACGCAGCAAAAAAACAAAAGTCTGGAAACGGAGCAACCATTTTCGCTTACTTGGTAATTCCAGTAGCCCTAATCGTTTGTGAAATCATCTTCCATACGGTATTTGGAGACGGTTCACACTTTGAAGGTGGAATCAATTCCAACAAACCAATGCCCGGTGATTATTTCGGTATCGTTTACAAAGGTGGATTCATTGTACCCTTGTTGATGACCTTATTCTTGTTGGTATTTACTTTCTCATTTGAAAGATTTTTGGCGCTTACCAAATCTTCTGGTAAAAAAGGCAATGATGCATTCGTTCGCGTAATCCAGAAGTTGTTGGGCGAAGGTAAAATTGCTGAAGCCATTGCTGAATGCGATAAGCAAGGTGGTTCTTTGGCGAACGTGGTACAAGCCGGTTTGCACAAATACCAGGTGATGATGACCGAAGATAAAATGGACAAAGAACAAAAGATGTTGGCCATTCAAAAAGAATTGGAAGAAGCTACAACCTTGGAATTGCCAGGTTTGGAAAAGAATTTGGTGGTCATCTCCACAATTTCGAACATCGGTACCTTGATCGCTCTTTTAGGAACGGTAATTGGTATGATCAAGGCATTCGGTAGCTTGGGAGAAACCAACGATTCTGGTGAGTTAGCGAATGCGATTTCTGAAGCACTTGTTAATACTGCCGTTGGTATTGCAACTTCAGCGATTGCTATCATCATGTACAACTTGTTCACTACCCGCATCGATAAATTAACTTACGCGATTGAAGAAGCTGGATTCAGCATTGTTCAAACGTTTGCAGCTAACAATAAGTAATCCTTTAACCACACTTCACCATGCCAAAGGTTAAAGTACCTAGAAAAAGCACAGCAGTAGACATGACGGCAATGACCGACGTGGCCTTCCTTCTGTTGACCTTTTTCATTCTAACCACTCAATTTAAACCAGACGAGCCTGTGATGGTGGATACCCCATCTTCGGTTTCTGAAGAAAAATTGATGGAATCCAACATGATGCAAGTTTTGGTTGATGTAAAGGGCCGTGTATTCTTCAATTGTGACGGACCAACCTATCGAAAAGATTTGTTAGGCAAGTTAGGACAGAAATACAAAATCAACTTTTCCGAAGACGAAAAGGAAACGTTCTCCAATCTTCAAACCATCGGTATGCCTGTGACCAAATTGAAAGAATACCTCAATTGGTCGAATACCGAACGCACCGAGTACGATAAAAATTCCCCTGGAATTCCCATCGATTCAACCAATAATCAGTTAGCTGATTGGATTTGGTTCGCTCGCCTTTCTAATCCCGAATATCAAGCGGTGATCAAAGGCGATCGTGAAACAAACTATCCAGTAGTGAAGCGCGTTTTCGACATCTTCCAAGAAAAAAAGGTCAACAAATTCAATTTTGTGACCAGTTTGGAGAAACGCCCGAATGTTTAACCCCATAAAAACAAGAAAATGGCAGCAGAATTAGGCGGCGATGGCGGTGGCAAACACAAAGGTGGTAAACCCAAAGGGAAGAAACAGTCAACCCGAATCGATTTCACCCCCATGGTGGATTTAGGTTTCTTGTTGATTACGTTCTTCATGCTTACCACCACCATGAGCAAACCGCAAACCATGGAGGTTAATTTACCCTCAAAAGAAAAAGTAAAACAAGATGACCAAACCAAAGTAGCTGAAAGTTCAGCGATCACCGTTATTCTCGGTGAATTTGGTAAGGTTTATTACTACGAAGGAAACACCCCTGCCGTAGCCGATAGCATCAAAGTATCGTCATTCGCTGCAAGCGGCGGCATTCGCGATGTGCTTTTGGCCAAGCAGGCCCCTTGGATTTCTAAAATCAAAGCTGCGAAATCAAAACTTCCAAACAACCCTTCGGCGGCACAAATGGAAGCGCTTCGCAAAGAAATTTCAGGAATCAAAGGCGAAAAACTCGCTACCACCATGTTGATTAAAGCAACGGATAACTCCAAGTACAAAAATTTGGTGGACATTGTAGATGAATTGAACATTTGCGAAATTGGTAAATACGCTATTGTTGATCTCAACGATCAAGAAAAAGCCATGCTAACCGCTAAAAACCTGAAGTAATCATGATCGGAAACGACATATTTGACAAAGATTGGAGCGATCTCGTATTCGAAGGGAAAAACAAAGAATACGGAGCCTACCAAATTCGAAAAGGTCGAGGAAAAAATGCTGGAGTTGCTTTAGCTGTTTCGGTTTCCCTCTTCGTTCTGGCTATTCTTGCACCCGCCATCATTGCGGCCATCAAAGAACGGTTCAAAGAAGAAGTAGTGGTAAAAACCGATGCTGAAGTGGTTGACGTTCAAGAACCAGAAGAGCAAAAGCCCGAAGAACCCGAATTCGAACCACCACCACCGTTGAAAACAACCGTGGCCTACACCCCACCCGAAATCGTTGACGATAACCAAGTGAACGAAGAAAACATGATCAAGGAAATCGACGAGTTGAAAGACGTAGATATTTCTACCAAAAACCAACAAGGAGATCCCGATCGTGGCGTTGATTTATCGCTTTTGGACGATACTGGAAACGGAGACAAAGACATCATCGACGATGGTGAAGACGATAAGCCCTTCATGTCGGTTGAACAAATGCCTCGATTCCCAGGTGGAGAAGAAGCTTTGAACGAATGGTTGTTGAAAAACACTCCCTACCCTGCCGCTGCCCGTGAAAACGGCATCGACGGTACCGTTATCGTTCAGTTCACCGTAGATCGCACCGGCGATATCAAAGATGCCCACGTGGTTCGTAAGGTTCACCCTTTGTTGGATGAAGCTTCCATGTCGGCCATCAAAAAGATGCCCAACTGGTCTGCAGGTAAACAAAACGGTAAAGCCGTTTCGGTATTGATTAACCTACCATTCCGATTCGGAATTAAAGAATAAATCCACTTGAAAGAGCCGGGATCAACTACGAAAAGCTTTCGTCGGGTGTCCCGGCTTTTTCTTTGGCTGGCCATTGTGGCCTATGCTGGAATCGGAATCTTCTGTCTGGTTTCGGCCTCCAAATTTGCTCAACCCAAATTGGCCTACTTTTTGGGAGCTGCCTGTGTTGGAATGTCCATCTTTCGATGGATTCGTTTGAAAAATAAAAAAGAAAATGCGTAAGCTCGGAATCCTTTTACTCCTTATCGGAGCAGCCTGCTCCAACGGAGAAAAGACGAATCAACCGTCTGATACCCCCACTTCGGGAGTTCTTTCGGTTGTTGCCGATGCGGCTTACCAACCGATTGTCGATTCTGAAATTCGAGCATTTACTGTTCAATATCCGTATGCCGACGTTCGGGTAAAATACCTCACTGAAGTAGAATCTTGGAAACAATTCATCAACGATTCCGCCAAGGTGATCATTTCAAGTCGACGCCTATCGGCTCAAGAAGAAAAATACCTCCGCAGCATTAAGGTTGTTCCTAAGGTTACACCTCTGGCCTACGATGCCTTGGCTTTTCTCCTTCATCCTTCCATTGCAGATACCTGCCTCACCTACGACGAAATTCGTCAAATCGTTACAGGAGAAATCACCGATTGGAAAGATGTGGCAAAAGGAAAAAAAACGGGGAAAATTCAATTGGTGATGGATAACGCTGGCGGAAGCAGCGCCCGAACCTTAAAAGATTTGTTTTTGGGAAAGAAAGATTTTCCATCAACCATAACGGCAACACAAGATTACCAAAAAGTGATTGACTGGGTAGCCGAACATCCCAATTCGTTGGGTGTTATTCCGGTGAGTTGGGTTTGCGATCCAGACGATCCCCAAATGGTTTCTTTTCTTTCAAAAATTAAAGTTGCTGAAATTGCCGCTACCGAAGTTAGCCGCGATCGAGGAGAAGGGTATCAACCCTTTCAAGCGTACATGGCTCAGAAAAAATATCCATTTACCCGTGAAGTTTTCGCCATTTCCCGCCAATCGTATGCCGGTTTGGCCTTGGGCTTCAATGCCTACATGGCGGGGCCCAAAGGCCAACTTATTTTCCTAAAATCTGGCCTATTACCCGCCACCCAAAACATTCGAATTCAAAGTATAAAACAATAAATCCGTGAAAAAAATTCTCTTTTCATTCGTCGCGTTGATGAGCATCGTTGCCGCATCCGCACAAAGTTTGAACGAAGGCTTGAATGCCTTGTATTCCCACCGTTTCAATGAAGCTAAAAATCAATTGAAAGGATTAATTGGAAAAGGCAACGACGCCGAAATTTACTTCTACTTAGGTAAAGTGTACCAAGCAACCGAGCAATTCGATTCGGCCAGCATTTGTTTCGACCTTGGAGTAGCTGCAAATCCGAAAAAGGCTCTTCCAAAAATTGGACAAATTCAAATGAAATTGAAAAATGGCGGAGACGCCATGGCTTTATCCACCGAAATGGCGGTAGCCGTAAAGTTGGAAGCCAAAAACGTAAAAGTTCTTACCGAGGCAGCTCGTGCTTTATATTCAGAAAAAGCGAGAAACACCGATGCGGCTTGGAACTATTTGAATCGCGCAAAATTGGCCAAGAAAGACGATTTTGAAGTGAAGATGGCTTGGGGCGATTATTACATGACGTTCCCAGATTCCGGTGGTGCTGCCGTTAACAATTACGAAGATGCTGCATTGATGAATCCGTCTTCCGGTCGCCCACACGAGCGCATTGGAGAAATTTTCTTCCGCAACAAAAACTACAGCGATTCCAAAGCTGCTTACGAGCAGTCCATCAACAAAGACATGCAATATGCTCCAGCCTACCGCGGCCTCGGAGAATTGGAATTTCAAGCTAAAAAGTACAAGGCCGCTGCCGAAAATTACAACACCTACCTTCAGATTGCCGACGTGACCATTGAGGCCGAAACCCGCTATGCTTCATTTTTATTCTTGAGCGATGATTACGAAAAGGCCAACCAAGAGATTGTGAAGATTCAAAAAGTAGATGCTTCGAACCCTATTCTTTACCGTTTGATCGCTTACGGAAATTTCGAACAAGGTAAAAAAGCTGCTTCCAAAGAAGAAGGCGATAGCTTATTCAACGCTGCACTACAAAACATTAACCTATTTTTCTCTAAGGCAAACTCTAGTAAAATCATTGTTAACGATTACGAGTATTCTGGAAGAATCAATGCCAAAACCGGCAATGTTGATGCAGCCGTTGAAAGCTTCAAAAAAGCCATTTCTTTGGATTCTACCAAGCGCACCGAACTTTGGGGTGAGATTGGTGATGTGTACAACAAAGCCCGTCGTTACAACGATGCGGCCATGGCATTCGAAACCAAAAACTCCTACCTTCCTAAAGTGTCGGCTGCCGATTACTTTACTGTTGGCCGTGCTTACTATTTTGCGAAAAATTTTGTTTCTGCAGATTCTGCTTTCTCTAAGGTTATTGCTGCTAAACCTGAAGCCTATTTGGGTTATTTGTGGCGTGCAAAAACGAATGCTCAAACCGATACCGCCCTTCAATTTGCTGAAGCAACAACCTTCTTCAAGCAATTCTTGATGATGGTTGATACATCAACAGCAGATAAATCCAAGTTCAAGAAAGATCAACAAGATGCCTTGAGTTATTTGATGACCTACAACGTTCAGAAGGATAACATTCCAATGGCCAAAGAATTTGCGGCCAAGGTTTTAGCCTTAGATCCGATGAACAGCACCGCTCAGCGAATCATTAATTTCCAAGGAACAAGCAGAAAACAAACGGTTCCTGCTAAAGGGAATACCCCAGCCACAGATCCAAAAGGTGGTAAACCGGTAGACCCAAAAACAGGTAAGGCAAAAACACCTACTACAAGTCCAAAAAAATAAACTAGATTTGTCCCGCTCTCGAGCGGGACTTTTTTTATGGAAGACAATTTTGAATTGGAAGAAGGGTTTCAAGAAAAACCCCAGCTTACGGAGCAGGAAATCCAACTCAGGAAACACCGTTTTGAGCGAGAATTTTATCCTCATTTGGGTGCCTTGCTTCGGTTCGCAAAGACTTTGGTAAAGGAAGAAGACCTTGCTCAAGACTTGGTTCAAGAAACCTTCATCAAGGCCTTTCGTTTCATGCATTATTTCGAAGAAGGCACGAACGCGAAGGCCTGGCTCTTTAAAATTCTCAAAAATGAGTTTTATTCCTTCTACCGAAAGAAAAGCAAAGAAGCCACTTTCTCGGGATACGATGCTTTGGAAGAAGAAACGGGCGACGAAGACGGGCAGATTACCATGCACGCTCAAAACCTAAGTACGGAAATTTTCGGTCAATTAATCGGAGATGAAATGACCATGGCCATCAATTCGCTGCCGGCAGATTACCGAATGACGTTTTTATTGGCCGATTTAGAGGGATTTTCCTACGAAGAATTGGCCGCAATTTTCAAAGTACCAATTGGAACCGTTCGAAGCCGTTTGCACCGAGCTAGAAATCACCTCAAAAAACAACTAACGGCATACGCCAAAGGCCTAGGATTTAAAACCGAAGACGAAGATGATGGACTGTAAAACCTTGCTTCATTTGATCCAACTTTATTTGGATGGCGAAGCCAACAACGAACAAACAGAATTACTTTTGAAGCACGTAAACGGTTGCCAGGATTGCCGTTGCATTTACGAATTTGAAACAGCATTTCGGTCGTTCATGGCAAAAAAGATGAATGAAATCCCAGTAACAGAACAAGAAATTAGCGAGCTTCAGAACAAAATTTCCGAACAAATTCAGATCAATGAATCGTAGGAAGTTGAGCTTCCTCCCAGGCTTGAAGGCCACCGTCTAAAATGTAAACCTGATTTACACCTTGTTTGATGAGCCATTTCCCCAAATTCTGAATTTGAGCTTCATTTTTACCGTAGATGTAAAACGTTCGGGTTTGATCTAAACTTTTAAACTTCGATTCCGCTTCTTCTTTTTGGTCGATATTGAAATGAATGGCATTGCCAATTCTTTTTTCGTTGTATTCCTCAACAGAACGGCTATCGATTAAATAGGCCTTATCCAGTGCAAGCATTTGAACCAATTGATTTGCGGTTACCTTTTGAATGGTTTGGTCTCTTGTTACCAACGGCGAATCGATCTCCGCTGATGATTCCAGCTCTTCACTAAAGTACTCCGCATCCGCCTGATTAGCGTTATTGCAGCCCATTAGAAGAAAGAAAAGGAAAAAAATGTGTAGCATTTTTTGCATAGGCTGTTGGTTTACTTGAGTTAAGGTAAAATTAGGCGAAAAAAAAAATTTTAGCGTCTTGTTTTTTTTAAAATTTTGTTTCATATTTGCAGTCCCAAACACAAGGGAGCTTAGCTCAGCTGGTTCAGAGCATCTGCCTTACAAGCAGAGGGTCAGGGGTTCGAATCCCTTAGCTCCCACAACAATCCCGCACATGCGGGATTTTTTTTTACCAATATGTCTCGAAGAAAACTCAAGCACTTTGCCGAAATGAAAGAAATGCGGCATGTTTTCGAATATCCAGAAAACGTTGCGGGCACGTGGAACACCTTCTTTAAAAACGAAAACCCCATCGTGCTCGAAGTCGGTTGCGGAACCGGCACGTATACCATTGGCCTCGCGCAACGTTTTCCCGAGAAGAATTTCATTGGGATCGACATTAAAGGTGCACGGATGTGGCATGGAGCAACCCAATCCCAAGAGCAAGGACTTGAAAATGTTGCTTTCCTTCGAACGCAAATTGAAAAGATCAATACCTATTTCGCACCCGAAGAAATCAGTGAGATTTGGATCACTTTCCCCGATCCACAGCCTAAAAAATCAAAAATCAGCAAACGGTTAACCTCCAACCGGATGTTGGACCTTTACACCCAATTCCTGAAAAAAGAAGCCATCGTCCATTTAAAAACCGACAACGAAATGCTTTTTGATTTTTCAGTAGAGGTTGCCCAAGAGCGCGGCTATACCATCGACGTACTCACCAAAGATTTGTACCAAGAATCTTTTGTTGATGATATCCTTTCCATCAAAACCGTTTTTGAAACCAAGTTTTTGGCCATGGGAATTCCCATCAAATACCTCCGCTACCGCATCTCAAATCATTAATTTTTTCTTAATTCCAAAAAGAGTGTTCTCTAAATCTTTATTCCATCGTAATATTGCATCAAAGCAACATTATGGGAATTACGAAAACAGAGCCGTTTGATTCTGAATTGGTTGATCGGGCAAATCTACTAAAAGCGCTTGGCCATCCCGCTCGTTTGGCCATTGTTCAATATCTTCTCGAACAGGAAACCTGCATTTGCGGAGACCTGGTGATTAAACTTCCATTGGCCCAAGCCACCATTTCCCAACACCTTCGGGAATTAAAACAGGTGGGAATCATTCAAGGCACCGTTTCGGGTACCTCGGTTTGTTATTGCTTGAATCGGGAAATCTTCAAGGATTTGAGGGATTTTTTCAAAGATGCGGCCAAACAGATCAAAAAGAAAAAATGCTAACCCTCCATGGAAACCACTCATTCGCAACGAAAAAAACTCGGCTTTCTTGATCGTTTCCTAACCCTTTGGATTTTCTTAGCCATGGGATTGGGAATTTTTCTGGGGAACATCATCCCTCAAAATTCCGTTTATTTCTCTTCCTCAGAAGGAACATCTACCAACATTCCTTTGGCCATCGGCCTTATCCTTATGATGATTCCGCCTTTGGCGAAAGTGCGTTACGAGGAAATGGGAAAGGTTTTTTCCAATAAAAAAGTACTTCTCGCATCCCTTCTCCTCAACTGGATTATTGGTCCCATTTTAATGTTTGGTTTGGCCGTTCTCTTTTTATCGGACCAACCGCATTACATGGTTGGACTTATTCTCATTGGGTTAGCTCGGTGCATTGCCATGGTGGTGGTGTGGAACGATTTGGCGGAAGGGAATCGAGAATATGCCGCGGGGTTGGTTGCGTTGAACAGCATTTTTCAGGTTTTACTCTATTCGGTTTATACTTACTTTTTTACGGATGTTCTTTTGAATGGATTGGGAATATCTTCCGATTCCGTCCAAATACCCATGCTTGATGTCGCTACATCGGTGGGAATTTACCTCGGCATTCCCTTTGTGGTTGGTTACTTTTTGAGAAAACTCATGATTCGTTTCAATGGGGAAAGCTGGTACCAACAGGAATTTCTACCAAAAATTTCGCCGATTACGTTGGTTGCCCTTCTTCTTACCATCGTTTACATGTTTTCCCTCAAGGGCAAATCGGTCGTAGAAATTCCTTTCGACGTTATCAAAGTATCCATCCCACTCGTTCTATATTTCCTCATCATGTTCGTGGTAAGTTTTTTTGTTGGAAAATTTTACGGAGCAGATTACTCGCGTTCGGCCTCCATCGCATTCACCGCCACGGGAAACAATTTTGAACTCGCTATTGCCGTGGCGGTAGGAGTTTTTGGTATTCACTCTGGAGAGGCTTTTGTTGGCGTGATTGGTCCATTGATTGAAGTGCCTGCCCTCATTCTTTTGGTGAATTTGAGTTTTTGGTTTAAAAAGAAATACTTCTCATGAGAATAGCCCTTTTCAGCGATATTCACGCCAATCTTCCTGCCTTGCAGGCCTTTTTCCAACATGTTGAGGAACAAAATATTGATGCTTGGTACTGCCTAGGCGATTTGGTTGGTTATGCCCCTTGGCCCAATGAAGTTGTTCAAGAAATTCGAAAAAGAAAAATTCCCTGCATCGCTGGGAATTACGACGTTGGAGTGGGATTAAACAGCGACGATTGCGGATGCGCTTATAAAACCGATGAAGACCGCGCCAATGGAGCCAAATCCATCGCCTTCACCAATGCCAATATTGGCAACGAAGAGCGGAAATATTTGCGGCAACTTCCACAACACATTCACCTGGACTTGCCGTTTGCGGATGAATCCAAACGAATGATGTTGGTGCACGGGAGTCCGCGCAAGGTGAATGAATATTTGTTTGAAGATCGGGAAGAGAAAAGTTTAATCCGCATTTTCGAGCAATCTCATTGCGATGTGATGTGTTTCGGACATACCCATATTCCTTACCATCGCACCTTATTTTCTGAAGAAAAAAGGTTTCACGCCATCAATTTGGGGAGTGTAGGAAAACCCAAGGACGGAGACCCTCGCGGCGGCTATGTGATTTTAGATTTGGATGTTACCCTTCCCTATTCCAACGAAAACAGCTTCAAGGTTGAATTTCAACGCTTTGAATATCCAGTTGATAAGGCTGCTGCTGCCATCCGGCAAACTGAGTTGCCCGATGTTTTTGCTCAAAAATTATTGGAAGCGCATTAAAATGGATCAATAAACCAGGAAGAAGGAAGTCTTTTGGACTTCACTTTTCTACCTTTTACCAATACATCGGCCATTTCTCCAAAAACCAACCGCATCAACCAAGCGGGTACTTTGGGAAACCAAACCGGCCGATTTAGTTTTCTTCCCAATTGCTTCGCGAATCCTTCGGCCGTATAATTTTGCGGTTGAACCACATTGAAAACCCCTGAATACTCGGGGCGCTGAATCAGTTGGATCAAAACATTTACCACCGAGGCCAAGGAAACCGGGTTCATCCACTGTTTGCCCGGGGCAACCGCCGAGCCAAAACCAAGGCGGAACAAAGGCAACATTTTTTTCACCGCTCCTCCCCCTTCATCGGTTACCACCCCAAAGCGAGTGATGCACCACCGAACGTTTGGATTGGAAAGAGATGCCAACGGTGCCTCCCATTTCACACATACTTCCGACAGAAAATCGTTGCCGGGTGAGGTTTCTTCATCGGCGGGTGGAAGGTGAATTTCACTTCCGTAATACCCAACCGCTGATGCTTGGATGAACGTTATTGGACGCGATGTGTGTTGCAAAAGATTCACCCATTTTTGGGTGGTCTGCACCCGAGATTGAATGATTTCCGATTTTCGTTCGGCAGACCAACGACGGTCGGCAATTCCAGCTCCTGCCAAATTAATTACGACATCGGCCTCTAAAAAAAAATTGGGATCCAGCGCATCGGCTGAATCCCAATTTCCATGGGTTTTTCGAGAAATGATTTCAACGCGGTGTTGTTTCGCTTGGAGTTCTTTCGCCAAAGCTCGACCAACAAATCCGGTTCCTCCTGCGATGATAATTTTCATCGTACCACCGAAAGAGTTCCCTGGAATCGGTAAGGTTTACCGTTGAAATCGTACACAATCAATTGGTAAACATAAAGGCCGGTTTGAACCAATTCACCTTTGTGTTTTCCGTCCCAACGATCGTTTTTCGATTTTCCTTCAAAGATTTTTTCACCCCAACGGTTGAAAATGGTCAATTCAAATTGATCGTAGAAGGCCGCAACCGGTCCGAAATTATCATTCAATCCAGCAGAAGTTCCAGGTGAAAATGCTGTTGGGATATGAACCACGGGTTCGGGAACCACGCAAGCAGTATTGGAGTACGATTTTTCATTGAAATTGCCAGGAGTTTCAACGGCCATAACGCGGTAACAAAGTTGGCCGGCATCAGCGGGCAAATCTTCATCAATAAATTTATTCACGGAGGTGGGCACATTGGCAACCTGAATCCAGTTGGTTCCATCGGTGGTACGTTCCACTTCGTAGTGGTCAACTCCAGCCCACCACTGGCTGTAGGGCGTCCAGGTGATGGTCGATTTCAATTTGGAATACGTGGCTTTTGCCAACATGGTACAGCCCAAATTGCTTTCAGGACTTTGGTTTCCGCAATAGTCGAAAGCAACAATGCTGTAGCAATAAGATTCTGCATCGGCCTTCACGTTCAACGAATCGATGACCGTAGTAAATCCAACAACGGGATTCGTGGTTTGGTAAACCACAACTGGCGCACCAAGTCCATTGGTTCTTCTCCAAATTTGATACGTGCGCACATCAAAAGAAGTACTTGCACGGAAGGTAATTTTGTTGGAAGCATCTCCGCGTTCAACGGAAGCGACCTGCAAATAGGTATTCAAAGGAGCGGTGGTATCGAAGGGCGAGTTGTTCTCTACGTTCGAAAGGGATGTGGTTAATTGATCCAACCCATAGGTTCGAATGAAATATTGGTAGGTTTGAGTACAAATCAATTGCGTATCGATCATGCTGGTGTCGTTTCCTCCTAAGAAAGAAGCAATCACATTTCCATCGCGAACTACATCATATTTTCCAACAGGGAAACCAACGTAACGCGACCAATTCAACTGCATCGATTCATTCAACGGCGTTGTTTCCAAATGAACGAAAGCGTGTTGGGCAGAGAATGCAGAAACGTTTCCGCAGGTATCGATGGCGTAAACTCGATACACATAAATGCTGTCGGAAGTATTTCCAAAATCGTTGAAGATGGTTGCTCCTCCGGCAGGAATTCGAGCTCGAACGCTCCAATTCGCAGAATTGGCAGTACGTCTTTCGAGGATGTGGAAACGAACGTCGGTGGAGGTGCTGTTGGCAAAATTAACTTGAACGGTTCCACCGAACGGATTGGTATTGATTACCGAAACAACGCCCAGCACCGGAGTAGCAGGAGCGGTTAAATCGATCCCAATCACCGTTGCTGTATCGCTCAAAGAAATAACGGTTGGGTTTTGAATGTCGTACACTTTAACCCGATAGGTGTATTGCGTATCGCATTTGATCGATGAATCGACATAAGATGTTCCTTGAAGATCGTAGAAGAATTGGAAATTCCCCCCATTGATGCTTCTTTCAATGCGATAAATCAACGAATCAAATCCGAGGTAAGCCGACCATGAAATGTTATTGGCTTGGCTTACGGCGGTAACCGAAATGTTGGAAGGACTGTGAATTTCGCCGAATTGCGATTCATTGCCGCAACTATCCAAACTGCTTAGGCGGTATTGGTAGGTGCTATCCAAGGTATTCACCCCAAAATCGGTGGTCGTGATTAATCCAAATGCGGTAGTATTGAATGTTCTCAACAATGACCATGCTCCATTTCCAGTTTTACGGTAAATGTTGTAACCGCTTCGGTTTTGTTGGGTTGGGCTGTAGAAGCTCAATTCGATTTGACCGTTTCGATTGGGAACAGAAACGGTGGCTTTTTCAACTACAGAAATATCTGGTGGAATGGTATCTCTTGCAATTCCAGAAACGCTATCGGAGAAGGTTGTGAAATTGGGTTTCAACGAATACAACCCTTTCACGCGATAACTGTAACGGGTTCCACAAGAAACAGCACTATCGATGTATTGGGTGGTGGTTGGCGATAAAATGGTGATGGGTACCAATGCCAAACCATTGGAAGATCGTTCAATTTCATAACCGCTTACGGTATCATTCAAAACCGGTAACCAATCCAACACCATGGCACCATTGCCAATGGTTAGATTCAAGTTAATGGTTCGGAATGGTGCAGCAGAATCGGATTGTGCTCCACAGGTATCGATCACTTTCACCGTGTAATAATGAATTGAATCGGCTGTATTGATGTTGTTGTGGAAGAAAACCGTATCGTTTGGACGAGAAACGGTAGCGATGGGTGTATAGGGCCAAACACCGGTGGTGCTGTGGTAAACCACGTATCCCCTCGCCAAAGAATCGTTCAATGGGAATCGGTTCCAGGTAATTTTCGATTGCCCGTTGGCTACCCCTGTAACGGTGGTGGTAATGCCGAACATGGTTGTTGGGTTCGGGTTCGGGTAAAGTCGAGGAACCTGACAAGAAGTGTCGGAAGTAGCTAAATAGGTTTGGCCATTTGAAACGGCTTCTACTTGATAGCAATAGGAGAATCGAGGATTAACCGTATAATCGATGAAGTCGGTATCGGAAGCCGAAACGGAATCGACCAACGTCCAAGGACCACCGGCGCTTCTCCAAACTCGATAGCGCAACAAACCGTTGGTGAACGTAGAATACGACGTCCATTTCAAGGTTACCGCTGGTTGGCAGGCTCCACTGCTTACAGAAAGGTTGAAGGTCGTTTGCGGATTGGATTCGATGGATCGGTTGTTCAGGTTACACGAATCGATGGCCACAACTTGATAGGTGTAGCGCTGGGTTCCTGCATTGGGAACGGTAGCGTCGTTAAAGGTGTCAACATCGGTGGCGGTTCCTACCAAAACGAATGCGGTTGAGCCGATGGGAGCTCGGTAAACATCATGGAATCGAACATCGGGGCTAGAAGATGTATTCCAGCGCACCGTGATCGATCCATCTTCTTGTACGGAAGCGCTGTTCAACAAGGTGGCCAATGGCTTGATGGTATCGAACGGAACCAAAATAATGGTGTCTGAAAACGAAGTATCGGCCACTGGATAAACCGCCATGATTCGGTAATGAATGGGGGTTAAACACGGTACATTAAAATGAATGTAACTGGTGAAATTAACGGTACTATCAACATTCCCCCACAATCCTCCTTGAAGACGTTGAACGTAGTATTTAACCGGACCAGAAACGGTACTGTAGGCATTCCAATTCAACGTAGTTTGGAGGTTCTGCGCAACTCCTTGCAATTGCATGGCGCATTCATCCACCGAGAACGGAGAGCGGTTATTGGAGCAGGTATCCAAAGCAACCAAACGGAAGCAATAGGAACTATCGGTGGTATTCAATCCGGAAACAATTCCTGTGGTTACTGCACCAACGGTTTGGGCCAAAGTAAACGTGGATTGATTGGCAGCTTTTACCCAAATTTCGTAATTTCCAATATCGGCATTTCCTTGTGCCCAGGTGAGCTGAACCGAAGAACTGGAAAGAACCGATGCCCTCAAAATGGTGGGTTGAGTTGGCGGAATGGTATCAAACGGCGTGAGGGTAATGGAATCGGAATAGGAAGGGTATCCATTGGGAAGTTCCATTTTCAAACGGTAGGTAACGGGAACACGGCAAGGCAAACTGTCGTGAACATAGCTGGAGGCAAGTCCAGAAAGGGAATCAAAATCGCTCCAAGTGCCTTGGAAAATTTGAACTTTGGTATTTAAAGGATTTACTCCTGAATAAACATTCCAGGTTAGGGTATTTTGAAGGTTCTGAGCAACTCCTCGAAGTTGAGAAACGCAATGAACGGTGCTAGGAACGGAACGATTGGCCGCACAAGTGTCCAAGGCAATCAGGTAAAAGCAATAGGAAGAATCGAGGGTATTCAAACCGGTAGCTCGGAAAGTGGTAATCGGACCAATCACTCCCATGCTCGTGAAAGTAGAAACTCCGCTTGTTTTCATCCACACTTCATAGGAACGCACATCACCTCCAACGGGAGACCAATCCAATTGAATGCTTCCGTTGGCAATAACGGAAGCCCCTGTGATGGTTGGAGCCACGGGCGGAACGGTGTCGAAAGGAGTCAAATGAAGGGTATCTGAAAAAGTAAAGAGCGCGGGATTGCTGCTCAATCCTTTGATTCGGTATTGGCGGGTTTGATTGCAATTGAGGGGAGCGTGTACAAAATCGGTATCATTTCCGTTTTGGGTGGCGATGGTGTTCCATGCAGCTCCATTCCATTCAGCCACCTCATACGTTTGAATGGGGTAACCGGCAAAAGGCCTCCAACGAAGCGTATTTTGAAGGTTTTCGGCAAGGCCTTCCAACTGAATAACACAGAAATCATCGCCTTTCGAAACGTTCAAACAGCTATCTTGGGTAAGTACCGAATAACACAAACGATTATTCAAGGTGTTAACGGTATCGAAAATGGTCACCACCGAACCAATTGTTCCTTGAGGAACAAATTGAACAGTGGTTGCGGGACCACCGTTGATCGATTGCTGGATGGCGTAGCCATAAATATCTGCGGCTCCTGCCATGGAAAAGGTAAGCTGAACAACCGAATCGTTCAAAACGGTGGCTTGTGAAATCAATGCCGTATCGGGCACAATGTTATCAATTACCCGAACGGTAACGGTATCGGAATAACTCACCAATCCATTGGCCAAAATCGCACCCAAACGATAGGTGATTTGGTTGTTACAAGGCGCTGGGAATCGGGTATAGCTATTTTGACTACTGCTCACCACATCAAAAACATTCCAAGTGGTCCCGTTCAATACTTCGATCTGATAGGAAGTAACCGGAACCCCTTCGTAATGATTCCAACTCATCTGATTCACCAGTTGAGCATTGTTCACCGAGAAATCGATATCGCGATGCGGTGCATTGGATTCCGAAACAAATCCGCAGGAATCTTCTAAATAAGCAAAGAAGTAATACGATTGGGTTTCGGTATTGATACCATTCCAAACAAAAAAGCTATCGGTTCTCGAGAATCTACCCAATAAGGTTTTTGGGCCATTGATGGTGGTAGAGGTGTAAAGATTAACCGATTTTGAAAAAGGAATTGTTTGAACTGAATTCCATTTTACTTCAATGCTTCCATTGGTTGGATCTGTTTTAAGTACCGAAGTTAAAATAATACTAGGAATCGGCAAAGGAACGATGCTGTCGTTTGAAACAAAAGAAAGCGAATAATCCCGGTAATTTGCTGAATTGACCTTGATTTGGTAATAAACCCTGGTCCCAAAGCGAACCGAGGTATCAACAAAATTCACTGTACCGGGTGCAAGGGTTTGAAACAGGGATAGGGTATTGAATGACGTGCCTCGGTAAACATCAATGCTATCATTTCCAATAAAAAATTCAAATTTCCCCAAGGACCAATCCAATTGAATGGATTTATCACAACCTGTTTGAGAAAGGAATGGATGATACGTTACAACAGAATCTTCAAATACGGATAATTTTTCATTGCAATAATTTTTTGCAAGAACATAAATGACCCAAGGGGAATTAACATTATTCGCCAAAAATGAATAATTCAGAACCGTATCGGGAACAGAATCTAAAAAAGCTATGGGAGTACCGTATGGAGCGCCGTAAATGTGGTAGTTTTTAATATTCAAAGACCGACTTGCGCTCCAAGAAAGAGAAATGGAATCAACCCCATTGGTGCTTAAATACTCAATAACCGGTTGAATGGGAGTAATCGTATCAAAAGGAACAACTTGGATGGAGTCGGAATAGCTCACCGTATTCCCCAACGAATCTTGAATCACCAATCGGTACGTGAATGGCTGGTTACAAGGTAAATTCGTGATAACAAGTGTATCGGTTAATCCCGTTTTAGTGGTCGAACCAATCCAACCGTTCACCGGACTATATTCTTCCAAGGTCATCGAATATTGGCTTGTTGAGCGGTAATTACTGAGGAACAGGGTAAGTTGTAAATTTTGGGCAATGCCTTGAATATTTGCAACCGTTTGCACCAAGGAAGTATCACTTCGGTTGTTTCCGCAACTATCAATGGCCACCAAACGGAAAGACCAAATGGTATCAACGGTATTTCCGGTAACCCAAGCCGAATCTCGGTAGAAAGCCAATTGGTCCAAAACCCAGTTATTGGTACCCAATGGCGATTTCCACAACTCGTAACGATTCACGTCAGGGGAAGTGCTTGCATTCCATCGAATGAAAATGGTATTCTGATCAACTACGGTAGCTATGTTGATGGATGGTTTGTTTGGGCGAGTAACGTCAAATGGGGTGAGTGAAATCGTATCCGAATACGAAAAAACGGATGAGATGGTATCGAAATACATAATGCGGTACGTTTTTTCAATTCCGCAAGGTAAATTCAGATGGGTGTATTGAAGTTGATTGGAAAGGGTGGTATCGATATTTTGCCAAACGCCGGAAATCAATTCTTGAACAATGTGTATTTTGTTGTTGGTGGAAATACCCGAATAGGCCGACCAATTCAATTGGTTCGAAAGATTTTGGGGCGATCCTGTTAATTGAATCATACAATGTTCATCGGATGGCACAGAACGGTTATTTGCACAAGAATCCAAGCCAACCATTCGAATGCATAAAATAGAATCCATCGTTGGCGACAAATTCACCGAAATCACGGGTTGTGCTTTATAAAATCCGAGCGATGACCATGTTCCAAATTTCGTTCTCCCAAAAACCTCGAAACTATCGATGTCTTGGAAATTGGTATTGGGATAAATTTCAATCCGATTCAAACCTCGCACCGATACGCTATTGATCATGGGTTTGTTTGGAGCAATGGTATCTGTTCCAATTAAGGTAATGGTGTTGGTGTACCCCGATCCTCCATCTCCATTGATCTCATCAATAAAAATGGTATAGTTAATGGGGTTGTTACAAGCCATGGTGGTATCGGTATAAAACGTATCCAGTACATTGGCAATAACGGATGACACCCCATTGGCTGGATCCATCCGAATAATTTTGTAGCGGAATCCAGGCACATAACCGCGATAAGAGCGCCAATTTAAAACGGCAGTTTTTCTTCCCGCTAGAGATGTTCCAGTAAGGAAAGAATGGGTATGGGTTTCAAAATTTCTCGACCATTTACCAGAACAAGAGTCGAAAGCTGCAATACGAACAGAAATTTGGGTATTGGTCATATTGTATCTTCCGTACCTTTTGAAATAAACAAAAGGCAAATTGTTCAAAACGGTATCAACAGAAACAAACGGACCACCATTTTGAGAAATGTAAACCACATACTTGGTTACCGATGGGCGAATGTGTTTCTTCCATTGAACCTCAATGGAATCCGTTCCTTTGGTCGACAGATAAATGATGTTTACGTTGTTCGGATAAAACGTATCGATGGGGAAGGTTTCTATTTCATTCGAATAGACTAACGTCGGAGTACGAACATTGGCCAGATAAGAAATTCGGTAAAGAATTCCTTGCCCACAGAAAATATCAATGGTATCGTTGATGTTGGTAGGATTGATGATGTATTCTGGAACCGTATCAATGATTGAATTGAAACCCGGAACAATATTGGTCAAGGTTCTTACGGTTTGGTATCCCAAAAGTGGACTCAAAAATCTTTCTAAAGTAACTTGAGTATACGAGGGTGTATTGTTGGAGGGAATAACAGGGGCATTGAACGATAAATTTGAGGTGTATGATCCTCCAGTTCCCCTTAAGTGAATGGGGAAATACCACGGACTTTGAACCGATTCCAATTCGGAACAACTATCGAAAGTGGTGATGGAGAATTCAAAGGTATCTACCGAGGAGGTTAATGCGGGTAATGCTACTTTTTGAATGTTCGAAGAATTAACCTTGTAATATTTTCTCAATAAACTGCGAGGTCCACCATTGGTTTTAAAATAAATATTTACCCCAGCCACATCAAAATGGGTTGGGAAAAACAGCGTTAACGTATCGTTGAGGTATGAAATCCCATTGATCCAAGCCAATGCTGGTCGAGTGGTATCGAAAACCGTCCCTGAACGAATAACAGAAATGGCCGAAAGGCTTGAAGAAAACGAAATCACCCGATACGTAATGGTTGAATTACATACAATCCCGGTATCGTTGAAAGAGGTTGCACTTCCAGGTAGAAGAGCCCATCTCGTCCAACTCGTCCCAACCTGCCGTTCAATTCTAACGCTATCGGTTGTGGAAAAAGGATATTTTGGCCATGTTAAAGCATTCAATCGACTTCCTCCCGTTACCGAAAGTTGGGTAACACAATGGGTATCAAGTGGAACAGAAATGGTATTTGAACACGAATCGAAAGCCAAAACGCGGTAACAATACTGATTCACTGCATTGTTCAAACCCACGTGCCAGAACCTTAACGTATCGGTGGTAGGATTGGTAAATGAAGTTAGATTGGAGAAAGCACCACCGTTGGTACTTACTTGAATACGACTCAGTTTAACCCGGGGATCGGGAGATCGAAAAAAGGTAACTTGAACAGAATCATTGGAAATGGCAGAAACCGAAAGCAATCTTGGAGAAATGGGTTTGATCGTGTCGATGGGGGTAACCACCACCGAATTACTGAATGAACTATCGGAAGGGCCATAGGTACCAAAAACCCGATAGGTGTTGGAAATACCACATGCTCGTGGAGTGTCTACGTAACCCAGTTGGGTGGTGGGAAACGAACCAATGGTAACCCACAATGAGCCATTCCAACGTTGCAAAACATAACCGCTTAGCAACGGACTCGAAAAGGGTGTCCACGTTAATACCGAAGAAAAGTGTCCAGGAATACCCGTTAACTTAATTCCACAATTTTCGGTAGATTGAAAACTAAGATTACCGCAGGAATCTCGAGCAGCCACCTTGTAGCAATACTTGATGGAGGAAGGATTCGAGGAAGCATCGCGATAAACAAAAGTGCCCAAACCGGTTTGATTGACCGAATCGATGAGAACATACGCACCACCGTTGGAACTTCGATAAATCAGGTAGCGAATGGCATCGAGGCTATCGGATTTTTGAACGGTAATTGTAGATTTTCCTGTTCCATCTACGGAAAACAACGTAATGGAAGGAGTGCTTGGGCGAATGGTATCTTTCAAAGCGTTCCAAATAGAAAATCCACTTGAAATGCACGTGGTTTGGCTATCGGTTGTTTCTACTTTGTACTTTATTCTGAAATCACATCCTGAACTAACAAAGGATCGCTGAGTTCCTGTTTGTACCAACGTATAACCCGTTCCTCGGTCCTCGTATAACCTGTAAATTTTTCCATACCTTTTACCGATGGCAGTGGTCAATTCATTCCAGGTGACCCGAAATTGGGTACTGCTAATTTTTTGAACCAAGGGTAAAATTGAAAAAATGGTATCGCTCGTTAATCCAGGTTCGCCGCAATTATTTACAGACACCATGAAATACCCATAAACATTGCTTTGATCTGCCAATGAAACATTACGATCCAAATAGGTTTGCGTAGTTCTTGAGGGGATGGAATCAATCAGTGAAAAAGCTCCACCATTCAGGTTCCGATAAATGTAATACTTCCCAAAATCAGCTGATGCTGAAGTGGTTCGAACCCACGAAAGGGAGATGGAATCATCTCCTAAAACAGCCGCACAGCGTAAACTGGGGGGAAGAATAATGTCTTTCGGTAGTACTCGAATATAAACCGTTTTTTGGGTAACGGCACAAATACTATCCTTAGCAGTAATGATTAAGAAGTACGGAGCAGTTCGAGCGAAGGAGCACGTTGGAATCCAACGCACGTTCATGATGGCTTGACTTGGCCCTGGGGTAATGGTTACGGAAGCTTTTCCGGATCCGGTTCCAACAATATCGCCTGAAATACTCATGATCACCGTGTCGCGGGAGGGGTCAAAATCAATCCCTACGGCGTTAAAGTCGAGGGTATCTCCAACTTGAAGGGTAAAACTATCGGTTACAAAAACCTGGGGAGCTGTATTCCCGGTGCAACTTGCATCAAAAAAGAATTGCAAATCACGTCGGGTAGAACCCAAGTAGGTGGTAACATTGTTAATGCGATCCACCCGGTATTCCAAGCACTCAATGGCAACTACGAAACCACCTTGGTTGGTTGGAGTAAAGCTAATCTCACCAGTATTTGTGGTCATCTTCAGCGTATCGGGTGCAATTGCAGGCACTTGGTTCGATGGAAAACTGTACGCCCCTTGGTAGGTTACCGGGGTATAATATCCCGAAACACCGGTATTGTTCCCCGGTAAAGTAGGGCGAGATGGAAAATTAGCACGTTGAGCAAGGGGAAGAGTAGAAACGTTGAAATCGGGAATTCCGCCTTCTCCAACGTTGCCGCCCGAACGATACGTGCCGCCTTGGCCATAGGGCCATACGATGTTGAAGACCAAGGAATCTCCATCGGGATCAAACCCATCATGGTTAAACACATACTTTTTCCCTACGCAAGCATAAGGAACAGGAATAGCTCGGAAACGAGGACTGTTATTAACGAAGGAATTTCTTGGAGGAACGTAGGTACTTAAAACGATGGAGAAAGGTCCGGCTTGACTAATGTTTTGAATTTGACCGCCGTTTCGAGCGAAATTAGAAGTAGAAAAGAAATACCCTCTGCTTCTCAATAGATCAACGGTATCAATAAACTCAACGCGTTCGTAGCCAATGGGACTTTTATAAAAACATCCTTGAGAATACTGATTGAGAAATTGACGTGAATACTGTGGAACGGTACGGAGCACCTCAAGCACTCCAGAAACAGAGGTTGGAGAAGCATCATACATTCCAACCGTGATGGAAGTAGCATTGAAAGCCGCCCCCTGAATGTCTCTGTAAAAAATATAGTGAACAGCATACCGCGCACGGGTATTATCGCCCGGAGTAGCACTTACGTAATCGTAATAGCAATCTCCACCGGCAAAGTGAGTGGCTTGGGCAACATTACCCAGTAAAAAAAATCCGATCAATAACCAAAAAAATCTTCTCATTTGCTCTTCCTAAATTTTACGACAAAGGGACCTGAGCAAACTCAGGTCCCATCATCGATGACAGTCTCTCTTCTTATTCCTTTACTAAACGTCCAACCGTTGTTCCTTGTTTTGTTTGAATTTCAACCAAATAAGTTCCAACATGTAACGTTTGAATATCAACAGCCATTTGATTTTCTGGCCTTTTCACTTGAACCGGCAAAACCAATCGGCCTTGTAAATCTAAAATTCGAACACTTTGAATGAAGTCTTCACCAGCATTCAATGTAATAACATTTCTAGATGGATTGGGATACATTTGAACAACCTGTTTCACCAAATTTTGGGTATTTACCCCGCTCAAGAATGATTCACAAGTGGTGTCGTTAGCCATATTCTGATCGGCTGAAATGGAAACAATAGCACAAAGCGTATTGTTTACTTGAGTTCCAGGAATCCATGGAGCACGGAACGTGTGGGTGTAAACGCTATCGGGCCAAACGCTTACGGCCAAGTTCACGGTATCAATCGAAACCAAGGTTCCGTTAGCAGAAAGAGCAACGATAAAGTTCTTCGCAGGTTTACCGTTATTCTTGAAATTAGCTTGGATGGAGATAGGACCACGAATTGGAGTCGTATTCGAAGTTGCAAACGAGAGTGCCTGCATGTCGTTGAAGGTACGCGATGGAATCACATTAACTTGAACCGTATCGATAGCTGAACATGTTCCGTAATTCAACGAAACGGTGTAAACCGAAGTATCTCCAGGTTTAACCTGCAACGAATCGCCCATTCCAATGTAGTTTCCATTATTGAACCACATGAACACGGGAATCGGTGCAACAACTCCAGGGTTCAATGCACCAATAGAGGTTCTGCGATTTGGAATAACCGTATCGGTAACAACCCAATCGGTAGCGCGGTTAAGGTCGTTTCCTGGTAAACGGAAAACACCTGCGCGGCCGTTTGAACTTGGAATTACTCCACTCCAGTCGGAAGCAGTTACCCCCGTTGCTGCAGCAAAGTTGTAACCATTCAAGGCAACCGCATCTTTGATGCTACCGCCACGAATGACAACCCCAGCTTGTGCTCCGGAAGTTAATGGATTGGCACCACCCGTTTGGATGAAATACAAACCAATTCCTGGATTATTGGTACCTGTGTCGGAAACCACCGTAATGCTGCTACCTGGCTCCAATAGAACGTTGGGCAAAGCATAAATGATGGGAGCAGCTCCACCGCCTCCGCCACCAGTTCGGTAAATCACCATGGAATCGCCTTGAAGGTTTACATTACCCATTCCCAAGTTCGTAATTTCGAACATATCTCTGGTAAATGCCCATGGATAACCTGTTGGTACGGTTGCAATATCTTGACTACCAAGACCGGTTGCATTCATAACAACTTCGGTAATTTTTACTGCACCAGGAGCATTGGCATACACCTTGGTAGAGTCTCCAAAATTGATGGTATAACGCAAGGCAGAAGCGGTAACGGTATTGTTTTGGTTTCCAACAAAAATGGAGTCGGAACGATTATTGGCAGCGTTTGCATCGCCCGGCATGGTGAACGTAAATAAAACCTTAGCCGTAGCCGGGGGAGCACCAACACCAGCCAAATTCACCCCAGTAATGGTTACGCGGAACGTATCCAAAGGATTTGCCGTGCCCGTATTCAACGTGCCTGTATAAATGGCAGGTCCGGCCGTTAGCGTAACGGTAACCGGAGAATTCGCAAAATTCAATGCAGTAGCCCCAACGTTTCTCAATACAGCACGGATGGTTTCATTGGAACCCAAGGTACAAGGCGGATTCACCATTTCTGGGAAAAGCGCTTGAGCATCCACCACGTTGTTGTTCACGTTCACATTGATGGTGTCGTAAGCAGTACAAGTTCCATTGCTGTAAGCCGCAATGAAATAGGTAGAAGTCGTTGCAGATTGGGTAGTAGTATCGGTATTATTGATAACAACTCCTGCGTTATTCAACCAGCTCAAATAGGTTTTGCGCATCGGTTGAAGGGTTCCTAAATTGGTAACATTGGCAGCATTATTACACACCACCCAGTTGTTCGAACTGTCGTTATCCTCAATGGAACGTTTAACACCTGCAGAACCAACACCCCCAACAATATTACCAACCCATTGATTAGCTCTAACACCTGAGGTAAGCGGATTAAAGGTGTAACCGCCTGTTGCAAAAGCATCAACCACATTTCCTGCAGCATCTTTCAAAACCAATCCGAATTGACCACCAGAATTGTAATTGTCAATGGTATTTCTACCCATGAACAAAACCCCATTTCCGTTAGCGCCGGTATCCGTTGAGAGGATCAATGCGCTTCCAGAATTGATAATGGTTCCACTTGGAATGGTATAAGAATAATTGGTTTGTCCAGGACGGCCGTTGTTCACGAAGGATTGGAAAGTCCAGTTCGACATATCCACGTTATTGGCACCTGGGTTACCAATTTCAAAATAATCGTATTGAGCATTTCCCCAATTGGTAACACCAGCAGGAGCCGCTGTTTGCAATCCATTGGTTCCCGCTGTAGAAATCCAAATGAATTCGGTGAAACGTACTCGATTGAATGCTTTCGACTGCAAATTGAAGCTTGCACCTGGCGCAACAACAATGTCGGGACCAGCATTCACTCCCAATTTTTCTGAAACGATGCTTCCACGAGCGGTATCGTTTGAAACAACGGCATCACCATTGATGGAAATGCTTGCGGTTAAATTATAAAGGGTAGAATTTCCAACGGTTGATCCCAAATTAACGCCAGTAAAGGTCAAAAGAATGGTATCGTTAGGATTTGAAGTTCCTGTTGTAATGGAAGTGGTATAAGGCGTGCCATTGGCTACCAAACGAGCATTTAAATTGCGGGTTGCAAAGTTGATGGCCACCGCACTTTGGTTCTTCACTCGGAAGAAAACCGTATCTGAATTGGTGTATTGGCAAGCCGTTTTGGTGTTGCCTACCTGAAGTGCTGCAAAATCAACCGCATTGGAATCAATGGCGATGTTCACCGTATCGGAAACGGTACAAATTCCGTTGTTCAGCGTAGCCACGTAAGTGGTTGGAGCGGTTGGGGAAACTAAAAATGGGTTGGTGCTTGAAAGAACGCTACCACCGGCCACCGACCAAGCAAACGTGCCAATCGGACTGGTTAGGCCGGTTTGCAAAGTTCCCATGGTGGAAGGACGAGCAGGATTGGAAACTACCCAATCGGTCACTTTATTCGAGTCAAATCCGATGCGTTGAGTTCCAGCAAATCCAGCATTACCTGTATTTCCACCACCCCAATCGGCAGCAGTAACACCCGAAGCAACGGTGAAATTGTAACCATTCGTTGCCATTACATCTACAATAGCTCCCAAGTTATCGCGAAGAACGATCCCAAAAGCATCTCCATTGTTCGCCGTATTTGTACCTCCAGCCGTAGGATTACGGAAGAAAACCCCCGCAGCCAAATTGTTGGTACCGTTGTTGGTAAGGAAAGAAACTACTCCATTTCCATTAACAACGGCTCCCGCTGGGAAGGTGTAGGTGTAATCAGCCGTCTGCGTCAATCCGTAAAAACTCAAGGAATAACCCGCAATACTCTGCGAAATTCCTGTAATGTTAGCCACCTCAAACATGTCAACCAACTGACCCGTAACGTTTCCGAACGCTGCAGGGAACGTGGTTTGAACTCCAGGAGAAACCAAGGTTTGAACAACCTCGGAAATGACCATTTTCTTGAAATTAGAAGTCGCATTCAAGGAGGTAGATTGTCCCAAAACGATGGTGCGATCTGCACCGGCATTCACAAACAAAGCTTCTGATTTCAAAGAAGAGCGGGTGGTGTCATCTGCAACCACGCGATCGTTATTGATTTTTACCCAAGCTGTAAATTGGTACGTGCTACCAACCGAAAGGTTAACGCCGTTGAAGGTATGCGAAAACGTGTCGCCTTGCAAAACAACTCCAGAACGAAGGGTATCGGTAAATGCAGCTGTGGTTGTTCCGTTGAACACTTCAAGGGAAACAACCGTATTTCTCAAAGCAAAGTTGATCGAATCTGCTCCATTGTTTCTGAAGGAAAAAGCAACCGGCTCATTGGATGTAAGATTGCAATTCGGATTGATGGCCGAAACTTGAATAGCGGTAAGGTTAGAAATGGTAGAATCTACTTCCACCAAAACGGTATCGGTTACGGTGCAACCGTTGGCATTCAGTGAAACAACATAAGTAGTTGTTGCACCAACCGTAACCTGTAGGGTATCGTTGTTGGAAACCGTGGTTGAATTACCAGAAACGGTCCAATTCATGGAGGCACCGGCCAAGGTTAAATTCGGTGTTCCACCGGCAATGGTAGAAAGATTGGCAGCATTGGAAATCACCCAATCCGAAGAATCGTTGCGATCCGTTGTTCCGGTACGTTGAACCCCGGCATAAGAGTTTCCTCCAGGTCCACCTCCAGCAGCTGGAATGGCAATGTTGCCTCTCCAATCGGCAGAAGTTATGCGGGTATTCGGGAAGGCAATATTGTTGAAGCCAACTGCATCCACTGGATTTCCAGCCGTATCCAACAAAGCGAACCCTGCTGGTCCGAAGGAATTCATATCAACAAATCCACCAGTAGTAGAAGGAATAAAGAACACTCGGTTCGCCGCATTATCAGCTCCGGTGCCCAAAACAAAAATCATTTGCTGGTTTGGACCTAAAACCGTACCTGCTGGTAAAACTTTATTCAGGGTGGTTAATGTACCACCTCCAGGGCCACCACCAAAGGCAGTGTAATACAACTGTGCGGTATATCCACTTAAATCATTTGAAAATCCACCGTAATTGGTCACTTCAAACTGATCTGCAGTACCGTTCTGTGGCAAATAAGTTGGGAAAGCTGCTTGGGTTCCGGCTTGACCTCGGTTGAACAACACCTCGGTAATCGCTACATTGGTCAAATCGGTTTTAGCGATGCGTCGAACGCTTCCGTTAGGAGCAACAACGGTATCGGTTCCACCGTACACCATGGCAGTTCCATCTTTGTACTTCTTGGATGGAGAATTGGCAGAACGTTGGCGGTTGAAGTCAACGGCAGAAACGTAATAAATCACCGTTGTTCCCAAAGCAACCGATGGAATAGTGGCCTCCCACTTACCGATTGCCAAATTATTGGACATTGAAACCGTGGTAAACGACGTTCCATTGTTGGTAGAGTAGCTCAAAAAGGCACTGTCAACTCCAAAATTATCGGTAATGATGGCACCTACTTTTCGGTCTGAAGAAACGCAAGCCGAAGCAATCGCATCTACCGAAACAACAACCGGTGCATCTTGGTCGAATTGAGCATTCACCACGTTCACCAAATAATCTTCAATTTCACCGGTTTGAACCGTATCGCAAAGGTTTGCAAAGCTATCCGCTTGCAAAACAACGCGGAAACGAGTAATTCCTGTTACGGCATTGGAGGGTACGGAATAAAAACCGTTTACCGCCAAAGTATCAGGACCAGCAGAGAAAATTTCTTCTCCAGCATCAGCAAAATCTCCATCTTTATTGAAATCCATGTACGACTTCACGTAAACATT
>CANHCV010000001.1 GCA_947459245.1 Bacteroidota bacterium | reverse complement strand
TTTTATGATTTTCAGCTGGTTAGAGTGTCCCGAAATGCTTGGGGAAGGTCATCGGTTCGACTCCGATATTCTCCACTTAGGAAGCGCCTTTAGGCGCTTTTTTTTATGATTTTCATTTGGTTAGATTGTCCCGAAAGGCTTCGGGAAGGTCATCGGTTCGACTCCGATATTCTCCACTTAGGAAGCGCCGATAGGCGCTTTTTTTATGATTTTTGGTTGGCTAGAGTGTCCCGAAAGGCTTCGGGAAGGTCATCGGTTCGACTCCGATATTCTCCACTTAGGAAGCGCCTTTAGGCGCTTTTTTTTTATGATTTTCAGCTGGCTGGATTTATCCGTTTTGAAACGTTTTGAAACGTTTCAAAACGGGTAAAATGGTAAATTGAAATATTTTTGCATTGTCCCAAGTTTTCTCCTAAAATTCATCGGGAAAGTGGAATTTAAATAAAAAGAAGAAATGGAATGCTCAGTTTATATTTTGTATTCGATTCAATTGAATCAATTTTATGTTGGTTCCAGTTGTAATTTGGAAGACCGACTATACCGACACAAAAATCATGGAAGTAAGTCAACCAAAAAGGCAACCGATTGGGAAATGGTTTATCTGGAAAAATTTAGTGATCGATCGTTGGCAGTGAGAAGGGAATTAGAAATCAAGAAAAAGAAAAGTAGGAAATACATTGAATTTTTAGTTCATGGAGAAACCGTTCGTCAGATGCTTCGCTGAACTCATCATAGAATGCCTACATGGTTTCGAAATCTGCTTTTTAACACTCAGCTGACGAATGCGCCATTAGGTTTACTGCATGCTCTCCATGCGCTTCCGTAGCTTAGCGAGAATAAAAAAGGTTAAACGCGGAAAAAAACGAACCAATAGTTGGATGAATTTCCCGGAAATGCTGGAGTAAGCCCGAAACCTTCTTTTTTCAATCTGTTTAATGATACCTAAGGCTGTTTTTTCTTGACTCGTTGCTTTAATTCCTTCTCGTTTTTTCAAAATTTCTTCTTCACCCTTTGCATTAAGAATTGTTTTTTGAACATCGTTTTCTGTAAATCCGGGATAATTAATTCCAACAAAAACATCTGTGCCCGTTAATTCTATTTTTAAACTTTCGGCAAAACCAACAATTGCTCTTTTTGTGGCAGAATAGGCAGAATATCCGGGAAGTCCTAAAATTCCAGCAATGGAAGAAATAAAAATGATGCCTCCTTTTTGCTTCTTAATTTCTGGTAGGAAGGCCAAAGTTGGGTGAACACTCCCCAGGAAATTAATCGAAACAATTTTTTCAAATGCACGGGAATGCATTTCTGAAATCATTCCACTCGAAGCTACACCCGCGTTGTTGATCAAAATATCAATTTTGCCAAACTTTTGAACCGTTTTTTCCCTCAGTTCCTCGCAAAAACTTGATTCGCTCACATCTCCAGGTATTCCAATAACTTCTTCGGTAAATTGCTTCAGAAAGAAAACAGCATTTTCTACCTTATCAATTGACCGAGAATTAATGACCAATTTCGCACCTCTTTTTCCGAGTATTTCAGCAGTTTTTAGACCAATTCCTTGCGTAGAACCCGTAATAACAACGACTTTGTTTTGAAACATGGGAGATCAATTTTTGGAAGTGTAACCGTTTTCCTCAAACCATTGAAAGCAATCTTTTATGGCCACCGATAGAGGAGTATGAGGCATTTTTAGATCCTTTCTCGCCTTTTCACCTGAATAACAATGATTTTCACAAGCGAGTCTTGCCATTTCTTTGGAGAGTACCGGTGTTTTTCGTGTGATTTTGGAAAGAAAAGTATTGAAATGACCGTAACTTCTGATCAAAATAGCTGGTAAAATCAATTGTGGAGTAGAAAATCCAAGGGAGGAAGAAACCAATTGAAAAAAACCTTGATAGGTGTAATGTTCATTGCCTAAAATGTAGCATTGCCCACTCCGACCCATTTCGATGGAATTGCAAATGGCAATGCACGCGTCTTTTACAGCAATATAGGTTTTCGATCCCGGTGTGCAAAAAGGAATTTGTTTTTTATACAAGGATAAAAGCAGGGTTCCAGAGCTCGGCTTGGTGTCGAAAGGTCCAATCATGAACGTTGGATTGACCACGATGGCATTCAAAGAATGATTTTTCACTGATTCGAGAACCAATTGTTGCGCAGAATACTTGGAATCAAAATAATCCAAGCCATAAGATTGTCCGGTATACTCATTTTCTTCCGTTCCCGGTTGTTCCAGTGTACCCGGAGCAAAAGAATTTGCTGTACCTACATGAATCAATCGCTTCAAGTGAAAATCAAGGCAAGCCTGAACAACATGTTTCGTTCCTAGAACATTGATCTCCGTTATTTTTTTATCCTTGGGTGGATTAACTTGGGTAGATGCAGCCAAATGAATAACAACATCAAATCCTTTAATGGCATTTCGAACCGATTCTTCATCCAAAATATTTCCGTAGAATCGATGAAGGGGTAATCCATCCAAGCCCAAGGTTGGCATCTCTTTTTTTTGAAGCAATACGCCTACCTCAAAACTTCGATCTAAAAGCTCCCGAATTAGGTTGTTGCCCAATAATCCTTCCCCACCTGTTACCAGTACTTTCATTGAATTTGTTTAATCATCCTAAATAAGAAATGAAATTGGTCTAAAAAACAACAAAGAAAAGAACCAATAAACAAAACTCAAAAAAGTATTGGTGTGGATTCATTGATGTTCTAAGCTGAAAATGAAATCAAGAGGCCGGATTATTCAAGAAAAAGTTGCTGAATAAATTTTGCGTAAGGATTGAAGCGTCTTCCAATTTTTTATCTACCAACCACTGAAGAAATGAATGAACGCGATGTGGATTCATCTTGCCTATGGAATCTTCAGAACCGAAATGGTCTTTGGTGATCGCTAACGCACGAGAGATATCAATTTTTTGTAGATCCGCTGGATGAACATGTTTTTGAAAAAGCTCTACAGCTTGTTTCGGATTTTGGGCTGCGAACCCATATCCTTTTCGTATTGCTTGAATGACGCCAGCAAATGCATCAACCGATTGATTTAGTTTACTTTTTTTACCGAGTATAACGGGAGAGTAACCGTAGGGAATAGAATAATCATTCAATCGGAATTTGGTCAATTCAATACCTTGGCTTTCGGCTTCAACACCTTCCCAATTGTCGAAAATCCAAGTCGAATGAGCCTCTTTTGTTAGGAGAGTGTTCCAAATTCCTAATTTTTCAGGATAAGTTAAAACCAATTCTCCTCGACCTCCGTCGTTCACTACCATTTCTTTTACAATCTGATCCTCATATCTTGCTTTATATGAAGCATAAATCTTTTTATCTAAATCTTTTGGTGAATTTATTCCCGAAGATTTTAATGATACCAAACTACTCAAGTCATTCTGTAGAATCGCGAAAACAGCTATTGCATCGATAGGATTGGCTTTGTTGTTTAAACTGATAACCGTTTCAAATGGAGCTAAAGCTAAGTCTGCTAGGTCTAAGTCTAATTTTTTTCCAGGAGTAAGGTTGTAGTTGTCTTCACTTGGGTTGATGAATTGAACATTCATTCCAATTTCATGGTAATAACCCAAATCTTGCGCTACAAAGAGCCCAATGTGATTGATGTTGACGGTCCAGTCCAAAGCTATTTTGATCGTATTCATGCCATTTAATTTGGTTATAAAAATGAAACACGATTTTCAAAAAGTTGTTTTCGGTTTCTAAACACGTGTTTTTTTGGAAAGAAACAGAGATCATTGATTTAAAGTGTTTATTGGAAATTGCCCATCTTTCTCTTTCCATCATTTCTTTAATCCTAAACATCCTATTAACTTTGAAAAAAACTCCACATGAAAAAACTTCTGTTATCCATTTCGGCTTTAACCCTACTTGCCGGATGCCAATCCAATCAAAACAACAACCAAGAAAAGGTTGAAAAATTTTCCTCGGCGTACATCGATTCCTCCGCTAACATCGAAAACGATTTTTACCATTACGCTGTAGGAAAGTGGCTGAAAAACAATCCAATTCCTAACGATCAATCGTCATGGGGTTCGTTCGAGGTTTTGATGGAAGATAACAATGCCCGTATTGAAACCATCCTGAAGGATCTAGGTTCGAAAACCAACCACCCCGCCGGTTCTGCAGAACAAATGGTGAACGATTTCTACCGCGCAGCCCTCGATTCCACCAATCGAACCAAAAACGGATTGTCATCGCTCATGCCAACCCTACAAGCTTACCAAAAAGCTACCTCCTTGGATGAACTGCTCCAAGCTTGGATACAAGCTGAAAAAGCCGGTTTAACCTCTCCTGCCCCGTTTAGCATGTACATCAATGCCGATGATCATCAAGCAACTCAAAACATGCTTTATGTTTTTCAAGGCGGATTATCATTGCCCGAAAAAGACTACTACTTAAACTCATCTCCCGAAATGAAGAAGATTCGGGAACAATACCTGCAACACATCAACCAAATCTTAGCATTCGCTGGAAAGGAAATGAACTTGAAAGCAGGTGGGAAAGAGATTTTGGATCTTGAAACCCGCATGGCCGCGATTTCCATGAGCATGAACGACATGCGTGATCCCGATGCTTTGTACAATAAAATGTCGTTCCAGGATTATTGCAAATTGGCGCCTTCCTTGAAGTTAGACCAACACGCTGCCGCATTTGGAATTAAAACCGACTCTTTGGTGGTGAATCAACCTTCCTTTTTGAAAGGCATGGAGTCCGTCGCCAAATTACCTCTCGATGTTTGGAAGGCCTATTCCATCTGGCAACAAATTCACAACAACGTAGCTTACCTAACTCCCGAAATGGAGAAAGTGAACTTTGAGTTTTGGGGTAAAACCATGAACGGGCAACCGAGCATGCGTCCTGCTGAAAAACGTGCTATTCGTTCAATCAATGCGAATTTAGGGGAGCCCATGGGGAAATTGTTTGTTCAGAAATACTTCCCCGAAGAGTCCAAAAAATACATTCAAACCATGGTGGAAGACCTCCGTTCTGCCTACCGCCAACACATCCAAAATTTGGATTGGATGAGTACAGCAACCAAAACCAAAGCCTTGGAAAAGTTGGAGAAGTTTACCTATAAAATTGGGTATCCCGACCAATGGAAAGACCTCAGCAGCATTCAAATCAAGGCCGATAACTACCTGCTTTCCGTTGCTTCCGTTCGTCAGTTTGAGATTCAGGAAATGATAGGAAAAATCGGTAAACCCGTTGATAAGAAAGAATGGGGCATGAATCCACATGAAGTAAATGCCTACTACAATCCCAATGGAAATGAAATTGTATTCCCAGCCGGAATTCTACAGCCGCCATTTTTCCACATTACCTACGACGATGCGCTCAACTATGGCGGCATTGGTGCCGTAATTGGCCACGAGTTTACCCATGGTTTCGACGATCAAGGCTCAAAATTCGATGGGAACGGAAATCGGAACGATTGGTGGACCAAAGAAGATTTCGAGAAATTTACCGAAAAAGGAAAATCGTTGGCCAATCAATTCTCTTCTTACGAACCCATCAAAGGGCTGCACATCAACGGTGAGATGACCTTGGGAGAAAACATTGCCGATTTGGGAGGTTTGTCCATTGCATTTTCGGCCCTACAATCGCACATCAAAGGAAAAGAAAACGAGTCGATCGATGGAATGACACAAGAGCAGCGCTTTTTCTTCAGCTTCGCTAACGTGTGGAAAGGAAACGAACGCGAAGAAAGTTTGCGCAACCAAATCCTTTCCGACTATCATTCTCCAGGTCCCTACCGTGTAAAAGGAACCTTGAAAAACATGGCTCCGTTTTACCAATCGTTCGATTTATCTCAACCGAAAGATTTGCTCAAAATTTGGTAAACAAAAACCCCAGCGAAAGTTGGGGTTTTTTTATGGGATTTCTTTTTTTGTTAACCAAAACTGATTGAAGCCATCTCCAAAAACCAACGCTATTTGTTGTTGTTGAACCAAATCCAACAATGCTAAGAAAACGAATATCGCCTCCATCTTTTCTTGGCAGTTCTGAAGTACCGAAACAAAATCAATTTTCGATTTCTTTTCTATAAGCGACAAAAGATCTGCTTTTTTCGCATCGATGGAGTAGGGGTAAAGGGTAATGGTGTGTTTGGGCTTGTTCACTTCCTGAAAATGCTTGTCAAGAACTCCTCGGAATGCCTTGAGCAATTTATAGAGATCAATCTGACTCAACTCTTCTTGAACCTTATTTCCCTCTTTGAATTTGTTCCACTCCTGCTCAACATTTCCTCGGGGGTGCATTAAAATTTGATGGGCCTCCATTTCTGCCAATTGCAAACTGGCTTCCTTGAATTTTTTGTAGGCAATGAGTCGATCAACCAAATCTTTTCGTGGATCAATTTCTGCTCCCGTTTCGTCAAGATCAGGACGAGGAAGCAGCATTTTTGCTTTGATGCGCATGAGGGTGCTCGCAACCAAAATGAATTCACTGGCAACTTCTAAATTGAGTTCTTCCAATGTTTTGAGGAACTCTAAAAATTCATGGGTGATGTGAGAAATGGGAATATCGTAAATGTCCAATTCATCCCTTTCAATGAAGAAAAGAAGCAGGTCGAAAGGACCTTCGAATTGGGGTAACTTGATTTCGTAACTCATGCCGAAAGCATTCCATTCTTCAAGAGGTATTCCGCAATTTGGATGGCATTGGTGGCAGCTCCTTTGCGGAGATTGTCGCTCACAATCCACAAATTAAAACTATTCGGGAAGGAGCGATCTACGCGCACACGTCCAACAAAAACTTCATCTCGGTCGTGCGCGTTCAAAGGCATGGGATAGCTCAAATTTTTAGGATCGTCCATCAAAACCACCCCTGGCATGGAGGAAATCCATCCTTTGAGGTCATCCACCGTACACGAATTCTCCAACGTAATGTTCACCGACTCAGAGTGTCCGCCCATCACCGGAATTCTTACCGTGGTTGCCGTAACCTGGATTTGGGTGCTACCCATAATTTTTTGCGTTTCACGCATCATTTTCAGCTCTTCCTTGGTGTAATCGTCATCCGAAAAAACATCGATTTGGGGGATGGCATTTTTAAAGATGGGATAAGCGTAAGCCATAGGACCATCCAATCCTTTGATCTCATTTTCCAACTGATCTACGGCTGCTTTTCCGGTTCCGGTAACCGATTGGTAGGTGGAAACAACGATGCGTTGGATGGGATTTTTAAGATGGATGGGCTGAAGCGCCATCACCATTTGGATGGTGCTGCAATTCGGATTCGCAATAATTTTGTGATGGGCTTGCAGCACACTTCCATTCACTTCGGGAACCACCAACGGGATTTCGGGATCCATGCGCCAAGCCGATGAATTGTCGATCACGGTGCAACCGATGGCGGCGAATCGGGGGGCCCACTCTTTGGAAGTGGTTCCTCCTGCTGAAAAAAGGGCAACTTGTGGATGAAGGAGTAAAGCGGCTTCAGGAGTTACCACCGCGTAGGATTTCCCTTGAAATTGGATGGATTTTCCAGCCGATCGTTCCGATGCTACCGGAATCAATTCGGTAACTGGAAACTGCCTTTCTGCCAAAATTTGCAACATTTTACTGCCAACCAATCCGGTGGCTCCAACCACAGCTACTTTCATGCATTAAAGGTAAGAATTTGTTCGAAACGGAAGGAATAGATTTCTGGGTGAACAAAAGTTTTTCATTCTTCTCCTTTGAATTAAACCTACTTTCGTATAACTTGTCTGCCTCACGATGAAACTCCTTTGGGCCTTCTGTTTATCTTTTTTTGTTCTCCTCGCCAAGGCCCAAACCGAGGTGCACGTTTACCTGCTTGAAGAATGTCCCATGGCTCAGTTTTACGGTCCAACGTTCCGAAAGCTTCAAAGTGATTTTCCAAATGTTCGTTGGACCTTTGTCTTTCCGAACACCAACGACTCCCTTGCCGCCCAAAACTACCTTCAAAAACACCGACTCTCTTCCGCAGCCATCCTCCTCGAAACCGCTTCTGCAGCCGTTTGGAAAACCGATCAACCCTTTGCGGTTTCTCCCTCGGTAGTGGTTTGGGATCAAAACAAAATCACCTATCGCGGTGCGATCAACGATGCTTTTGTGAAACCTGGAAAACGCAGAACCATTTTCCAAAATCACTACCTTCAAAATGTTTTGGAGAATTCTTCCAACTTCAATAATAAATCCATCCAACCTGTGGGTTGTCTTTTATCTTTACCTAAATCCTAATCGCATGAAAAACTTGTTCCTTCTCGTTTTTTCCTTCGCTTTTGTTGGTGCAATGGCCCAACCGGTCACATTCGCCACCGATGTTGCTCCCATCATCTACTCCAATTGCACTTCGTGCCACCGAGCCGGAGAGGTTGGACCGATGCCTTTTGCCAATTACCAACAGGTGTCGCAATACGGCAGCATGATTGCGCAAGTAACTCAAAATCGTTCCATGCCACCTTGGCCCGCTGATCGAAATTACAGCCACTTCATTGGAGAACGCGGTCTTAGTGCATCCGATATTCAAAAGATTCAAGATTGGGTGGCACAAGGAAAACCTCGAGGCGATTCTACCCTTGAACCGCCAGCTCCTACTTTCCCTACGGGTTCTCAACTAGGAACTCCCAATTTGGTTTTATCGATGTCGCAAACCTACACCATTCAAGGAAATAATACCGATGATTACCGCAATTTTGTGATTCCAAGCGGACTTTTGCAAGATCGGCAGATTGCGGCTATCGAGTTCCGCCCAGGCAATCGACGCATCGTGCACCATGCTTTGATCGGTTATGATACTACCGGAACGGCCCGCCGGAAAGACCAGCAATATGCCGGTTATGGCTACCCCGGATTCGGTTTCAATGCCGATGTGCAAGGCGAATTTACTGGCTACACCCCGGGCTCCCAAGTCCTTCGTTACCCTTCGGGGATCGCTAAACGATTGCCCGCCAATGCCGACATCGTGGTGCAAATTCACTACGCTCCATCTTCCGTTTCCGATACCGATCGCTCAACCCTCAACATCTTCTTCGCACAAGGCACGGTAACCCGACAAGCCATCACTTATGCTGCCAATCCCTACGATTTCCCGAACGGGGCCAACAGTTTTGTTATTCAACCCAATACTACTCCTACTTTCAGAGCCATTCGTCGCGTGCCCTACGATATTTCCATGATGTCGGTCTATCCGCACGCGCATCTTTTAGGAAAAACCTGGAAAACGTATGCCGTTACCCCAAGAAACGACACCATTCCGCTCATCAAAATCGACGATTGGGATTTCAACTGGCAAGGTGCTTACACTTTTCCGAAGTTTGTAAAAATTCCGGCTTTATCCAATATCATTGTGGAAGGAAGTTACGACAATACCACCAATAACCCTTTGAATCCCAGCAATCCACCCCGTTTAGTAACTTGGGGAGAAAGCACCACCGATGAAATGTTTTTGAATTACCTCACCTTTGTTCCCTATGTAACTGGAGATGAAAATCGGGCTTTGGGATCGAAAGAAAACCCAGCCCAAGGAACAATTACAACGTTCAAGGTGTACCCCAATCCCGTAAAAGGACGCGGTAACGTTGAAGTCTATTTGGAGAACTCATCCATGGTTCAATTTCAATTGGTGGATGTGCAGGGGAAAGTGGTAAAAACCTATCCTAAAGAAGTATTTTCGGCGGGATTGCAAGTGAAAAGTCTAGATTTCTCTGGTTTGGCTAAAGGGATGTATTTCATCTCTTTGGAAACTTCTGAAGGCAAAGGAATTCAAAAAATTTATGTCGAATAAACCGCTTTTGGTTGTGCTTTCCGGTGCAGGCATGAGCGCTGAAAGCGGCATCAAAACTTTTCGAGATGCCAACGGTTTGTGGGAAAACCATCGAATTGAAGACGTTGCATCTCCAGAAGGATTTCGGGCTAACCCCAACTTGGTACACGATTTTTACAACCAACGAAGAGCCCAAGCCATGGAATGCGAACCCAACGAGGGGCACTTGGCATTGGTAGATTTAGAGAAAGATTTTGAAGTGGTTATTGTTACCCAAAACGTTGACGGATTGCATGAAAAAGCAGGAAGTTCAACCGTTATTCACCTCCATGGAGAGCTGGCAAAAGCATGCTGTATTCAGTTAAACTGTAATTTTTTGGAAGATATTGGCGGCCAACCATTGCATCCTTCCGATTGTTGTCCGAACGGCCACCCCAAACGTCCGTTCATTGTTTGGTTCGGAGAAAACGTTCCTAAATTGGATGATGCTGCCCAATGGGTTCGCAAGGCTGAATATTTGGTCATCATTGGAACCTCGTTGCAGGTTTATCCCGCTGCCGGATTATTGTACGAAGCTCAACCCGATGCAATAACGTATTACATCGATCCCAAGCCGGCTCCAACGCCAGCCCACGTTAAGGTCATAGCCGAAGGAGCCGGAAAGGGCGTAGCCATTTTGAAAGAGTATTTGGGGGTAGCGTAAATTTCCTGTTGTGCACATCATTGAAACTCCCAGACTTGTTCTTCGTCCTTTGAATCATACCGACTTGGAGGGAATGTGATCTTTGATTTTGATGCTGCAGGGCATACGTTGAATTACGGATTTTCCACCTTGAATTTGAAAGAAATTTACGCCTCAGCACAGGTTAAAAACGGTACTTCTAATCGCTTTTAAAAAAATGTTGAAGGAGAATATGAACTGTTACTGGAATGTCAAATTGAATTGGAGGAATTCCAGGTTTAATCTCATTATTTATCCGTGAATCACCACCACCAATTCTCCTTTGAGTTCTTTTCCTTTGATTTTTTCGGCCAATTCTGAAACTTTTCCACGAAGAGTTTCTTCAAATTTTTTCGAAATTTCTCGGGAGATGGAAATTTCTTTTTCACCGCCGCCAAACGTTAGCAATTCTTCTAAGAGTTTGTGAATGCGGTGGGGCGATTCGTACAAAGCCACCGTTCGAGTTTCCTCCAATAATTTTTTGATGGCCGTTTGCCTTCCTTTTTTCTGGGGTAGAAATCCGATGAAGGTAAACGAATCGGTAGGTAATCCTGAAACAACCAAGGCCGGAATGAGGGCCGTAGCTCCGGGCAAACAAAGAACTTCAACTCCATTTTTAACGGCTTCCCGCACCAATAGAAAACCCGGATCGGAAATGCCGGGAGTTCCTGCATCCGTTACCACAGCAATGCATTTTCCTTCAGTTGCCTCCCGCACCCAATGCCCCACCGCTTGGTGTTCGTTGTGCATATGAAACGCCTTCAGTGGGGTAGAAATCTCGAAATGCTTCATCAAATTGCCCGAAGTTCGGGTGTCTTCTGCCAAAATTACATCCGCTTCCTTCAACACCCGAATGGCGCGAAACGTCATGTCCTCCAAATTGCCAATCGGAGTTGGTACAAAAATGATTTGTCCGCTCATTGTATCAACGTATGAATGAGTTTAAAAATTTGATGATATCCCTTCCAAAGAACTTTTTGAGGCACATCATCCGGATGATGGTAGGCTTTTACACTTGGTCCTTGGGCGTACAGGAAAATGGCCCGATAACCCGCTTGGGTGAATGGATAATGATCGGAATTGGGAGCGTTACTTCGAGAACCGATTTGGGGTAATCCAATTTCTTTGTTGATTTCCAACATGCGCTGATACAGCTCTTTTTCTTGAACCGCATTCACAACCGTAATTCCATCTTCACCGGTTGCCATCAAATCCAGGTTGACCACAAATTTCAGTTTATTCAATGGAATGGTCGGATTTTTTACGAAATAGCTAGATCCCAAAAGTCCGGCCTCTTCCCCTGAAAAGGCACAAAAGACAACCGTGTAATTTCGATTTTCTTTGGAAAGATGGTGATAAAGATCCAGCATCATGGCCGTTCCCGAAGCGTTATCGTTGGCGCCTGGAAAGATCACCGGCCCACATTGGCCCAAATGGTCGTAGTGCGCCGAAATAAGGATGATGGAATCAGATTTTCCCGGAAGGATGGCCCAAACGTTTTGAAAGGTGTGCTGCTTCAATTTCGAATCAATGGATATCTGAATTTTTTCAGGGACCATCGAAGTTGAATTCTGCCAATACATTTGAGGGGTAGAAGCCAAGGTTTGATCAACAGTCCACAATGGAGGATTTTTTCCTTGAATCAATAGGGGTAATTTTTTTTGAAGAGCGAATTGTTCTGCTTTGCTTTTAAAGGTTGGATTGGTCACCAAAATGGCCTTTCGAGGTAGTTTAGTGGGTTGAGCAAAGAAAGCAGAATCTAGAACGACAGGCCGAAACCTTCCAGAAATGGATGGTGCATCGGCATGAGGTAACCATGCTCGTCCAACTTCCATTTCAACTCCATTGATAACAAGTTGGGGTTCTTTGGGGAAAACAACCACTTGATCTTGAAATTCTTGAACTCCAAGTTGGGAAGGTTTTCCTTTTTGAAACTGCTCAAAAATCCATTTCGCAGCGTTCTCTTGTCCTTGAAGCACGTATCCTCTGCCGGCAAACGATTTACTGCAAAGCGTATCAAGCGCTTTTCTAGCGAAAAGGGTGTCTTGAGCCCAAACCACGTTGGAGCTAAAAAAAAGAAAAAAGAAACCGCTTAAAAAGCGAGTCATTTACAGGGCGTGAACAGCAATGCGGAAACCCTCCATGATGGGATTCGCCAACAATTTTTCACAAGCTTCTTTGGCCTGAACCATGGCAGCAGCTTCATCGGTAGCTTCCAAAGTTAGGGTGATGTGCTTGCCAATGCGCACGTCGTTCAAATTTGAAAATCCTAGGTTAGTCAATCCAGAATGAACCGCTTTTCCTTGAGGATCCAACAAAGCATCGTGAGGCATTACAGCAATTTCAGCTTTAAATTTCATGTTGTTGTGGTTTTAACGAGAAGTAAATCAATGAAAACAAAAGGTGGAACATCAACGCAAACGGCAAGGCAGAAAGCAAAGCCGTGATCGGTGTATTTAAACTTAAACGAATGAGCCAACCGGTTCCTTCAGGATGGGAAAATCCGGGAACTTGGCTCCAATGCAATGCGCCACCTCCCAACAACACCAAAAACCACCCACCAAAAAAGGCCCATTTCCAAGTTTTTTCTGGAAGTTGTTTCACAGCCAAAATAGAAACTTCTGCCAACATGAGGATGGATAGAAGCAAGGCTGTTAAAATCATTCCCGTTAGCGTGAAGAAATAGCCGTTGAAAAAACCGTTGGATTTAACGAAAACTTCGCCGCCTGAGATTTTTTGATTCATTTCCGTTACTGGAAGGCGGTATTTTTTCGGACCCTGAGCCATTAAAATTCCCGAATCGGCCAACTCTTTGATTTCGGCTTTCCAAAAAAGATCCGTGCTTGATTCCGATTTTCCAACCGACATGAAGATGCGATCGTTTTTCTTCAAAGTTTCAATGGAAGAAACTTGTTTCAGATTTTTCTCGTCGTTGGGATCAACGGAGAAAACGAAAATCATGCTCGCAATACCTGCTACGAATAAGGCCGACATGGGCGTTGGAATTCCGAAAAAGTGTTTTCCTTGTCGTGGGTCGTTATTGAATTTAGCCAACCGAAGGGCGGCAGCCACCGGCAACAACAGCCCAACGTATTTCCACATCATCAAAGGATCTTGCAAAGCCTCGGCACGAGAAAAAGAAACGGTTGCTTCGTTGTACAACTTGGCCAAAAGAATTTCTTGGATGTAGTTCATCAGCAATAGTCCTGGAAGGACACCGAAACTGACCAAATCGGCCAAGGAATCCAAATCTTTTCCAATGGACGAAGTTTGTCCCAATTTTCGGGCGGCCCAACCGTCCAAAACATCCATCACTCCTGCCAAAACAATGAGCATGGAAGCTTCCACGGTACGTTCTTGAATCATGAATGCGATGCCAAAAACGCCGCAAACCAAATTCAGTAAAGTAATGAGATTAGGAACCGTAAACATGCTGCAAAGATAATCGAATTAATGACGGCAAGAACATTTGCTTTGACTTCCATGATGCAAGGTGCCACTATCCTGGCAACCGGGCAATTCCCAATAAAATGGAGAGCGTTTTTTCCCCCCTGCGTTCAGTTGGTTCATGGAATTGGCATCGTAAAGTACGCCGTTGATCATGGTGTGCGTAATGTTTTTTGAAGAACGAATATCTTTCAGAATATCGCCATCGATCACCACCAAATCAGCCAATTTCCCAGCTTCGATGGATCCAATTTGGTCGCCCATTCCCAAGTAATCGGCTCCATTTTGTGTGGCGCAACGCAGGGCTTCCAAGGAACTCATGCCTCCTTGCGCCAACATCCACATTTCCCAATGGGCTCCAATTCCTTGAATTTGACCGTGTGCTCCTAAATTTACTTTGACCCCGGCATCAGCCAACTTTTTGCAATGCTTGGCGATGGCAATGTGTCCGTTTTCGTATTCTTCCTCTGGAATCATGGTTCGGTGGCGAGAACGAGGGTCAATCACCGAGCGAGGAGTGAAATTCAGCAATCGTTTTTCTTCCCAAACATTGGTGTGTTGGTACCAATAATTTTCTCCGTTCATGGCTCCGTAAGCAACAATGAGGGTAGGAGTGTAGTGGGTTTTGGTTTTCGACCACAGGGTAACCACGTCGTTGTACAAATTTTGGATGGGTACGTTGTGCTCAATACCCGTGTGCCCGTCCATGATTTGAGAAAGGTTATGGTAGAAGAAAGAGCCGCCCTCGGGAACAACTTGAACTCCTAATCGATTGGCGGCTTCAATCACTTGTTGGCGCTGCTCGCGACGGGGTTGGTTGTAACTCTTCACACTGAAAGCGCCAAAGGCTTTCGTGCGGTTCACTGCGAAATACGCATCTTGGTAGCCATTGATGCTCGCTTTAAAATCGCCATCGGCGCCGTACAAAATGGTACCCGTAGAGAAAACCCGCGGACCAACCATTCTTCCCGTTTGCACCAATTCCGACATTCCGAAAACCCTTTCCGAAGAGGTGGATGGATCGTGGGTGGTGGTTACTCCGTACGATAAATTGGCGTAATACGGCCAATGTTTCTGAGCGTAAAAATTATCTCCAAAATGTCCTACGTGGGCATGAACATCCACCAAACCAGGAATCACCGTTTTTCCTCCTAAATCAATTCCTTTAACCACATCGGGGATGATGATTTCAGAAGAGTTGGCAACTTGAATAATTTTGTTCCCCTCGATCACAATGGTACCGTTTTCAATCACTTCATTTCCTTTCATGGTGATGATTCGTGCATTGGTTAGGTAAATTTTTCCGGTTGGAACAAACGCTTTTTCCTTCAAACCAATGGAAATTCCAACGGAATCCAAGGGAAGTACCGAATCTACTTTTCCCAAATACGGGAATCGTTTTTCCATTTCAACCGAGTGGTATTTGCTTCCCAACGTCCAAGAAAGCGTTTTCGAATCGGCCGTCCAGTGCAGGTTAACTCCGGCATTGGGTGCAACCAATGAAACCGGAACTTGAGAAATATCTCCCGATAAATTGAAAACCTTTCCCGTTTGGGGCATGGCAGCAACGTAAACTTTGTACAATTCTTTGAAAGCAATCCATTTTCCATCGGGACTGGGCACAAAAGAATTGGTGTAAGTTGACGTAAACAGCGATTTTTCTTCCTTGGTGGCAATGTGAATGGACTTGAATAATTTCCCATCGCCTCCGTAGGTTTGGAAATACACCTCTTCGTTATTTTTCCAAAGAAGATCAAATCCTTCCTCGGTGATGAGTTGGGGCTTGGATCCGGTGATTAATGGCAAAACGTACATGCCGGGGTCGTTGGAAAAAGTAATCCCCAAATCGCCATCGGCTCCGTCTTTGCGGTAGCAAATTTTGGTGCCATCGGGCGAAAATTGGGGCTCTCTAAAAATCCCATTTTGAACCAATGTTGTTACCTTTTTGCTTCCCAAATCCATGGAAAGAATGCTGCCCATCTTCTCGTCGTTCCAAGAAACAAACACCAATTTTTTACCATCTGCAGAAAGATGAGGTTCGAAAATCAGCGCATTTTTGTCTTCGTAAACCAAAATGGGTTGGCCATTGGGAAGATCTTTTTTCCAGATGCAACTTAAGGCTTGAAAGTAAATGGATTTGCCGTCGGGCGAGCGTTGAACGTTCTTTACGACATTCACTTCCACTTCTGGTTTGAAGGCTTGATTATTAAAATGAAGCGCTTCACGCACAGGAATTTGTGCATCCACCTGAAAAGGAACATCGGTAACGTTTTTGTTCGAAAGTTCAATTTTTTTGATTTTTCCGCCGGCCCAGAAAAAGAGGAATTTCTGATCGGGTGAAAACGACATGTTGGGGTAAGTTCCGAAAATGGTCCATGCCTCCATTTGATCTTTATCCAGCTGGTTATAAAGGGTTTGGGTTTGATTGGTTGTTAAATCGTACAGGCATAGCACCGATTGAGTGCGCACTCGTTTTACGAAGGCCAACGATTTTCCATCCTTGGAAATGGTGGGTCGGCAAGCCGATCCAGCACCGGAAAGGATGGTTTTATTTTCTCCTTTTTCTCGGTCGTAACGTTTTACCACGAAAATCTGGTTGTTGGGATCTTTGTTGTATTGAAAATATCCACCGGGATACATGTCTTCGCAATAATAAACGTAACGACCATCGGGGGAAACCGAAGGTTCATTCAAATCTTGTTGGTCGTTTTTTCGTTTGGTGAGTTGCATGCCCGAACCGCCGGTTTTGTGGTACATCCACAATTCACCCGCGCCCAAAGACCGGCCCGAGGTAAAGTGTTTTCGTGCGATGAGGTATTCACCGTCGGGAGTCCAAACGGCATTGTTCAGCAAACGGAAAGATTCTTTGGTGATTTGTTTGGGCGAAGAGCCATCCGCTTTCATCATCCAAATGTTGTCGCCACCACCGGCATCGGAAGTAAAGGAAATCCACTTGCCATCGGGGGAGAAGCGGGGTTGAACTTCGAATGGAATTCCAGAGCGGAGTGGAGTTGCTTTGCCACCGCTCGTGGGCATGGAATAAATGTCGCCCAATAAATCGAAAACGATGGTTTTTCCATCAGGGGATACGTCCAAATTCATCCAAGTTCCTTCGGTGGTAGAAAAGGAAATGGGAGTGTAAGCGGTGGGTGGTTGGGCCACGTTCCATTTATCTTGGGCGTTTGCACCCAAGGTAAGGGCACAAAAAACAGAGATCCATAGTTTTTTCATGTTTCAAAAATACACAAAAAAACGTTGGAAAGGGAAGGAGAGAAGGCTTTAAATTGGCTGAACGGGATGAAAAATTGGCGGTTTTTTTTTGCCAATAATTACAGTAAACCGTCTAAACCTCCACCCATTTGTCCCAACATGCCGCCGGTCGCTTCATCCAAAGCTTGCTTTTTCAAAACGGCGGCTCTGGCTTGTGCGCGAATCAAGGTGTCGGTGAGGTTTTTGGCTAAAGCATCGGCTTTTTCCGGGAAACAAAAACTGGGATCAATTTTAACGTCCACCATTTTCCCGTTTCCCGTGAGGGTTACCGTAACGCTTTCATCGGCGCTGCGTTCGCTCACGGTTACTTTTTCGAGTTCTTCTACGGCTTGTTTGGCGTTTTTCTGCAAGGCTTCAGCCTTGGCTTTCAAGTTCAAAAAATCCAACATTACTTTTTAATCACTAGTTTAAATCCTACACCGTGGTAGTTGCTAATTTCTACCGAATCATCTTCATTTAAATACTTCCGCAATTTAGAGATAAAAACATCGAGGCTTCGACCTGCGAAATAATCGTTGGAGCCCCAAATTTTTCGAAGGATGTCTTCCTTTTTTACCACTTTTTCTTGTTCCAAACACAGCATTCTCAAAACATCAGCCTCCCGTTGCGTTAATCTTTTCGTATCTCCAGGGCCGATCAATTCCAAATTGGGATAATCGAATTGGTAACTGTTGATTTTGAAAATCTGTTCTCCAATGGTGGTGGTGCGATCTTTTCCGCTTCGTTTCAAAAATACTTCGATGCGCAACACCAACTCTTCCATGCTGAACGGTTTGGTGATGTAATCGTCGGCACCCAATCGAAATCCATGAAGTTTATCTTCTTTCATGTTTTTGGCCGTGAGGAAAATAATGGGAACTTCTTGGTCGATGGCGCGAATGTCGGCCGCGAGGGTAAAGCCATCTTTTTTGGGAAGCATCACATCCAACAAGCAGAGATCGAATTGTTTTTCCTTGAAGATTTTCAAGGCTTTTTCTCCGTCATCCACGTGGGTAACGTCGAAATTTCGGTCTTCTAGGTTGTCTTTCACAACAAACCCCAGGTTGATATCGTCTTCAACGAGGAGTAATTTAGGTTTGTTTTCAGTGCTCATTTCCAAGGCAAATATACTTGAAACGTACTACCTTTCTCCGGAGTACTGTCGACCCGAATTTTTCCTTGGTGGGCTCGCACCATAAGACCTACGTAATGCAGCCCCAAACCGAACCCTTTCACATCGTGAATGTTGCCGGTACTCACGCGGAAAAATTTAAGGAAGATTTTTTTCTGGTGTTGTTTTTCGATGCCCATGCCGTGATCTTTCACCCAAATTTCAAGGCCTTTCCGTTTGGCATGGGTTGAAATTTCAACCACAACCTCATTGGGACTGTATTTCACCGCATTTTCAACCAAATTATTGAAGATGTTGGTGAGGTGGAGCTTGTCGCCAACGATGGTTGTTTTCTCACAATCCCAATTCAAGGAAATTTGAGCATTTCGCTCTTTGTGAGCCACTTGAGCCGCCAATACCAAATCTGAAAGGGTATTTTTGATGTCAAATTCTTCCTTATTTAAGCGAATTTTACTTTCCGATCGAGCCACCTGCAATACCCGTTCAATCTGATTTTTGAGTCGGTTTGCTTCTTCCTGAATAATGGTAGCATACATGAAAATTTTCTGAGGATTATCGGTCGCCCCAGGTTTTTTGATCGCTTCTGCCGAAAGTGAGATGGTGGAGACGGGCGTTTTGATTTCATGGGTCATGTTATTGATGAAATCGCGTTGAATTTCAGATAGGCGTTTTTGCTTCAGAATAACCAATAAGCTGTACGAAAAAAAGACGATGACCAATAAAATGACCACGGTAGAATACAGCCATAAACTCATTTCCGATAAAATGCGTTTGGCTTTGTGGGGGAAGTAAATGGAAAAATAGTAATTGTTGTTTTCCCATTTTGGCAGATTAGCGTTGATTTTCGGATTTTTTACCTGATTTCCGCCTACCACGGCACCGTAAACAATGCGCTCATTGGAACAATCGTAAATGGCGTATTCGAAGTTTTGTTGGATGTGGTTTTTCCGAAACTCACGTTGAAGGTAAAATTGAAGAACATTTGCGTCGATGCGGTCGTTGACCATCACCACATAATAATCGGAGCTGAGCTGATTCACCGGATCGGAAATGACCATGTTGTTATTGTTGTACCTCAATACGCCTTCAGCCACCGATTTAAGGGCTGAATTAACGGCTAGATCGAAGGCTTTTTCGTTGTTTTCAAAGGCGTTTTTAAACCAGAATCCCTGCAATACGGCAATTCCAACGGTAGAGATCATGGCCATGATCACCAACATGCGGATGTTTATTCGGTACATGCCTCAAAATTAAGGAAAATCATTAACACGTCCTTAACAAGATTTGATGGTGAAATTGTTTGCAATTCTTAATTTTGGCTTCATATTTGTAAACAGAAAACAAAACCAAAAAAAAAAATGAAAAAAGCAATCTTCACTTTGGCCTTCGGCATGATGTTCGCCGGATTAGCCATGGGCCAAACCAAGGCTCAACCCAAGAAACCAGCTGCCACCAAGAAACCAGCAGTTGTTGCTACCCCTGCTACTCCCATGACTGAAACTCCAAGTTTTCAGTGGGAAAAAACCGCTCACAACTTCGGTAAAATTCCTCAGGGAAATCCAGTTACGGTAACATTCAACTTCAAAAACAACGGAAAGCAACCTTTGATCATCACCAATGCTCAAGCTTCATGCGGTTGCACAACTCCAGATTGGACCAAAGAGCCCATCGCTCCAGGAAAAACCGGGTACATCAAAGCTACTTACAATGCTGCTAGCGTTGGCCCATTCAGCAAATCAGTAACGGTTACTTCCAACGTTGGTCCAGAGCCAACCATTTTAACGCTTTCTGGTGAAGTTGAAGCTCCAGCTCCTCAGCCAGCTGTTCAAAACAACAATTGATTTAAAATCACTTAAATTTTTCAAACAGAGCCACCTCGGAATCGGGGTGGCTCTTTTCTTTGCAAGATGATTCGATTATTTGTTGTTTTGTTTTTCATTTTGATGAGCGCCATATCGTTTGCTCAAAAGAAAAGTAGCACGGTGGCGCAACCCGCACCCGTTTATTCCGCCACCCACGATTCCTTACTGAAACTCATGACGGTTTGGGTGAACGATTCGGATGTTTTTCATCGAATGGAAGCCAACGGAAACTTTGTAAAATTGCTCGGCAGAACCCTTAAGCAAGACCAAGGATTTCAATTCAATTTGGATACCTTGAAAAATGTGAGTTGCATTTCCGATCCCGAAAACACTTTTCGAATCATTACTTGGATGTATTTAGGTTATGAAGGTGGCTATCGTCATTTTGGATGCATTCAATTCCAAGAGAACAATCGAATCATTCCATTTTCCGATCGTACCGAATACCTTTCGCTTCCTGAAGATACCCTGCTAACGCCGCAAAAGTGGTTTGGAGCTACGTATTATCAGTTGGTGCCCAGTGGAAAGAAAAAGTATTTGCTCATCGGTTTCAACAAAACCGAACCATTCATGAACCAGAAAGTTTTGGAGGTGCTCGATTTAACCAATCCCCAGCAACCGGTGTTTGGTTCTCCCATTTTTTCTACCGATTCGGCCCAAAAAGTGTTCAAATACCGAAAAGTATTTCAGTACAGTGTGATGGCATCCATGATCATGAGGTACGAGGAGAAAGAAAAGAAAATCATTTTGGATCACCTGGTTCCGGTGGAGGAACGGTTCAAAGGAATGTATTTCAATTACATTCCGGATGGAAGTTTGGATGCCTTCCGAATGAAAAAGGGAAAATGGATTTTTAGCGAGAATGTGGTGTTTGGGAAGTAAGTCCGTAACACAAAATCCCCGCAGCTACAGCTACATTTAACGATTCTGTATTCCCGCCGCCCGGAATACTTACGATGTTTTGACATCGATTTTCAACCTCTGCCGACATTCCTTGGGCCTCGCTGCCCATCACCAAAACCAGCTTCTCCGGAATTTCAAAATGCTGAAGCAACGTTCCTTTCATGTCGGTTCCAATCCATGAGGTTTCTGCAGGTAAAACCTTGTCAAGATTTTCATGGGTCATTTCTTGCGGTTGAACCCGAAAAGCCGATCCCATGCTGGCCATAACGACTTTCGGATTCCAAAAGTCAACGCTTCCGGGTTGGGCCACCACCGAAAATCCGAACCAATCGGCAATTCGAATGAGTGCTCCCATGTTGCCGGGATCTTGAATGCGGTCCAAGAATAAAATTCGACCATTGAACGTTTTTTTAGGAGATGGTATTCGGGCCAAAGCCAAAAAAGGAGACGGGGAGGAAAGGTGCGTCATTCGTTCCATGTCGTTGCCCGAAACTTTTTCCATTTGTGGGCCCCACGCAGCTCTTTTTTCAAATCCTTCTTCGGTGGCCCAAATGGAAATCACTTCCAAATTGGAATGAATCAACTCTTCTACCACTTTTTCTCCTTCGGCAACAAAAAGACCCAATTCTTCTCGGGTTTTTCTTCGGTTTAAGGCAGAAATTTCTTTAATTTGTGCTTTGGAAATCGGCATTGAAAAAGGTTATTTTTTTTCTTCTTCCCCTCGTCGTCTTCGGTCTTTCGTCGTGCAGCGTTACTCGACACTTAGCCGAAGATGAACAATTGGTGGTCAAAAATAAGGTGGTTGGAGTAGATGCCGTCATGTCTGACGAAATTTCTTACTTTTTACGGCCTAAGCCCAACAAGAAGTTTCTTCAACTCTACCGTCTCAATTTAAAAGCGTATTACTTCGCTTCCAAAGGAAAAATCAATCGATTAAAGAACAACATCCTTACCAATTATGCCGAAAAACCGGCTTTGTTGGATTCTGAAGCCATCCTTTCAACCCAAAATCAGATTGGAAAATACCTGTTGGATAAAGGTTATTTCCATGCTACCGTTGGTTATGAAGTGAAGAAGTACAGTGAAAAGCGGGTTGGATTGAGGTACCTTGTTCAATTGAATCAGCCCTGCGTTATCGGTAAAATTGAATGGCCGGAAATGAACGGAGAAATTTCCGATATTCTTTCGGCCATAAAAAGCAATTCTCCGTTGAAAGAGGGATATCCTGTTTCACGAAGTGTTTTGGACGAAGAAAGGGATCGTATTGCGGTTTACCTGCGGAATCGAGGTTACTTTTATTTCAAGAAGGATTTCATTTATTTCGAAATAGATACCCTCAATAATCCGTATTCGGCCCGAGTGGTGATGCGCTTAAAGGAATCTCCCGACCCCAAAATTTACCAGTCGTTTCAAATTGGTGACATTTATTTGAATACCGATTTTAGTTTGGATCGGGCCACTTCCCAAGTTGAGCAGGAGTATTTATATGTTGACGGATTCCAAACCCTGCTCAATGCGAAGATGTACATCCGAAGGGATGTGTTGGTGGACAACATTTTATTCCGCAAGGGCGATTTATTCAACGATCAATTGATTCGTCAAACCCAAGTTCGCTTGTCGTCGCTTTCTGCTTTTTCGTATTTGAACATTCGTTTTGAGCCCATTGAAGGGACCAACATCATCAACATTCGAATCTTGATGCAAGAAGCAGAGAAGCGAAAGCTTTCGTTCGATGCATCGGGCTCTACCAACGCAGGTACAACCTTGGGGGTTTTGATTCGGCCAACGTACGAGAATAGAAACGTATTCAAAGGGGCCGAAACGTTCCAATTGTCCTTGAACGGAGGATTGGAATCCCAACAAATCAACAACCAAATTGGAGGAAATGTAAAAGATGGATTGTTCAATACTTCCCAATTGGGTGCGGCTACATCGCTGTTAATTCCTCGCTTTAGTTTTCCTTTTCATTTTTTGAATCAGAAAAATTATTTGAGCGAAAAAACTCGAATTTCTCTCAATTTCAATTCCCAACAACGAGCCGATTACGACCGTTCTGTGCTTTCTGGTGGATACGGATTTGATTGCCAGATTAATCGAAAGGTATTGGTGAATTTTTATCCGATTGAAGTTAACCTCGTGCGAACCAACCGGGTCGATTCGTTGCTGAATGTTTTATTGCAGAGTCAGAACGACCCGTACTTAACCTTCTCATTTTCCAATCACCTCACCACCAACATGCGGTTGGGCTATACCTACAACAATCTCAACGATCCTCGCAACCGCAAATTGTGGTTCTACCGATTGAATGCGGAAACAGCAGGAAATTTATTAAATCTTCTTTATCCTACATTTTTCCCCGACAAACAAGCCGAGTTTCCCCGAAAAGTGTTCGGATTGCCGTACTTTCATTACCTCCGTTTGGATGGGGAAGTGAGAAGGTACTACAACTATTCGCCCAAGCATACCTTGGCCCTTCGTGCATTTGCCGGTGCTGGAATTCCGTTGAGCAACAGCACAACATTGCCACTTGAAAAACGCTACTTCATTGGGGGTAATAACAGTTTGAGGGCATGGCCCGCCCGAAGCTTGGGCCCGGGTTCCAACAATGCGTACCAAAAACGAATCGACCATTTTGGGGAAGTGAGAATTGAAGGAAATATGGAATACCGATTTCCGCTTTATGGAGTTTTCAAAGGAGCTGTTTTCTTGGATGCCGGTAACATTTGGAGTTTAAAAGATACCGTTTCAGCTCGAAGAGATTTTTCCAATTTCAACGTATCCAAAAGTTGGAGAGACATTGCCGTGGGAACAGGTTTCGGTTTGAGGATTGATTTTACCTATTTCATCATTCGTTTCGACATGGGCATCAAACTTCGCGATCCATCGTTTTCCGATGGAAATCGGTGGGTAATACGAAATTGGACCAGTACCTCTTGGCGAGAAGAACGCTGGAAATCGCAATTAAACCCCGGAGGAACGTACCTTAATAACTACCGATTTTGGGGTTTGAACTTGGGCGTTGGCGTTCCTTTCTAAGAAAATCGGCTATCTTTGCAAACAATTTTTCTCTCCAGAACTTTTTAGGATATGAATACTTCGAACGATAAATTATCGCTTTCCGAATTGGTTACGCCAACAGGAACAAAACTGAACTGCAAAGGATGGGTTCAAGAGGCCGCCCTTCGCATGTTGTACAATAATTTAGATCCAGAGGTTGCCGAGCGGCCCGAAGATTTAATCGTTTACGGAGGTCGCGGAAAAGCAGCCCGAAACGTAGAAAGTTTTCATCTGATTGTGAAAGCCCTGAAAGATTTGAATGAAGATGAAACCCTCTTGGTTCAGTCGGGGAAGCCGGTTGCCATTCTTCCTACCCACAAAGATGCTCCCCGGGTACTGATCTCGAATTCTCAGTTGGTTGGAAATTGGGCCAATTGGGAACATTTCGATGAATTGGAAAAGAAAGGTTTGATGATGTACGGTCAGATGACCGCAGGATCATGGATTTACATCGGTTCCCAAGGCATTGTTCAAGGAACGTACGAAACCTTCAACGCAGTTGCAGAAAAGCACTTCGGTGGAAGTCTAAAAGGTACGCTATCGGTAACAGCCGGATTGGGTGGAATGGGCGGTGCGCAGCCCTTGGCAGTAACCATGGCCGATGGCGTTTGTTTGGCCGCCGAGGTTGAAGAGTGGAGGGCGCAAAAACGCGTTGAAACCCGTTATCTGGATGAAATTGAACACGATATCGACCGCGCTATCGACCGCGCTTTGGAATACCGAGCTCAAGGCATCAACAAATCCATCGGGGTGATTTGCACCGCTGTAGATTTGTTGCAACGCCTCATTGATCGCAACATTACTCCCGATGTTTTGACCGATCAAACTTCGGCTCACGATCCATTGGTTGGATACCTTCCTCAAGGAATGTCGAATGAAGCCGCCAATGCATTGCGGGAATCAGATCCTGCCAAATACATCGATTTGAGTTACGATGCCATGGCATTGCACGTGAAGTTAATGCTCGAGTTACAAAGCCGAGGCGCCATTACATTCGATTACGGTAACAATTTAAGAGGTCGCGCATTGGAACGCGGCGTTAAAAATGCTTTCGATTTTCCAGGCTTCGTTCCTGCCTACATCCGTCCGCTTTTTTGCGAAGGAAAAGGACCGTTCCGTTGGGCGGCCCTAAGCGGAGACCCTGAAGATATTCGTGTAACCGATGAATTGATGTTGGAATTGTTCCCCGAAAACCAAGGGTTGCACCGCTGGATCAAAATGGCACAAGAACGCATTGCTTTCCAAGGATTGCCCGCCCGAATTTGTTGGATTGGTCAAGGAGATCGCGAAAAGGCGGGCCTTGCCTTCAACGAATTGGTTCGAACCGGAAAGGTTAAAGCGCCCATTGTTATTGGTCGCGACCATTTGGATACCGGTTCCGTAGCTTCACCCAATCGGGAAACAGAAGCCATGTTGGATGGGTCGGATGCCGTTGCCGATTGGCCCATTCTCAATGCCTTGGTGAATACCGCTGGAGGAGCTAGCTGGGTGAGTTTGCACCACGGAGGCGGAGTTGGAATGGGATATTCCATTCACAGCGGAATGGTGATCGTTGCCGATGGTACCGAGGATGCCGCTCGTCGCCTGAAACGTGTCTTGAACAATGACCCAGGAATGGGAGTAATTCGACACATGGATGCCGGTTACGACATTGCCTTAGATACCGCTAGGAAACACCATTTGGATATTCGTGAACGATTGAAATAAATGAAAAGGCGGCCATTGGCCGCCTTTTTTATGGAATCAAACTTATTTGTTCCTCGATAACTCCTGGGAAAAATTCGTACTCCAATTCATGAATTTTTTGGGCCAAATCTTCGGCAGAAGTGCAATCTGCGGTAGAAATGCTTTTTTGAAAGATGATGTCGCCTTCGTCGTAATGTTCGTTAACCCAATGAACCGTAATTCCACTTTCTTTCTCTTTTGCTTCGAGAACGGCGCGGTGAACATTCATTCCGTACATGCCTTTGCCGCCGAATTTTGGAAGAAGGGCAGGGTGGATGTTGATCATTTTTTGAGGGTAGGCCTCGCAAACGGCTGCGGGGATTTTCCAAAGAAACCCAGCCAGAACAACGAAGTCAATTTCTTCGGTTTGGAGCGTGTGCAGCAATAAATTACTGTTTTCGTAGGCGCGCCGACTGATGGTTACCAAAGGAATTCGCAAACGATGGGCGCGCTCGATAACGCCGGCCTTGGGGTTGTTGCAAATGATCAATGCAACTTTGGCCGTGCGCGTCTTTTTAAAATGCTGAATAATGTTTTCGGCATTGCTTCCGCTTCCGGATGCGAAAATGGCAATTTGGGGCATGCGGTTCATAACCCAAACTCCTGTTTTAATATTTTTTGAAACACCGTTTGAATGTTGTTATTTCCATTCAATTGGTTCATCTCTAACGTGCTAATAACGAACTTACTTCCGGTTGCGGGGTTGGTTTTCATGCCTAAAACTGTTGCCGTTTGAGCGATGATGCTCGTGCTAAAATTGTTGTTATTCCTCATCAAGAAATGAGCATGGTACCAAGGTGTTGAACCTCCCACCAATTTCATGTATCGTCCGCCTGAAAGAAATTGTTGGTATTTCAAGGTTGGTAGGCCTGAACTTAATGGAACCAACGTAGAAGTATCGGTAAGCAATTGAGTAAAACCTACTTTGGTTGGAATCAATGAATCGATGGGGCTGAAGGCAAACGACGGGCTTTGAATGTTGGATGAACTTGGGGTAAACGCGCTCAAGAATAAGTGTCCGCCCTTGCTAACAAAGTCGGCGGTGGTGGCTTGTGCAAATGCAAGCGATTGCTCCAAATCATCGCCAAACCAAACGATGGCATCGTACAGGTTGAAAATTTGACCTTGTGTTTTGGCATCGGCAGCGAGGTACTGGTATTGACCGTTCACCTTTTTGAAAAGCGGTAGAAAATCGAAGGCAATGTTTTGACCTTGAATTTGGCTTTTCATAAAATTTTCGGCCGCTGCATCGGGTGCGTTATTGGAATTAACCAACAACAACCGGCCTGTGGGAATTGCCACTTTTACTTTCGGAGAACCTACCCAGGCCGATTTTGCACCGGATTTGTCGGTAGCGCGAATGTAAAGCACGTTGGAATCGTTGGGAATAAGTCCGTTCAATTTTTGAGGAAGCGGATTGATCGCTGCGCCGGGAATGACCTCGCAGTTTTGGTTCGATCCACCGGCCAAAAATGCGCGAATGGTGGCACTGCTGTATTTGGGATCGATGGGAAACGCTGTGCCATTGGTATCGTTCAAACAAAACTCAATGGAAGCAATGTTGGAAAAACCGTCCTCATCAGTGGCTTCCCACGTGTACCGCAAATGGCTGATGGTAAACGAAGGATTGCCTCCCGCTAAGGGATTTCCAGAGTTCGATTTGAAGATAAACCGGATGCTTGGGGCGCTGTTTTTAATGGGTACCCAAAATCGGGCCGGCGTGGGATCTTTTTCTCCTTCGTTATCGATGGCACGAACAGAAAATACAAAATTTAGAGAATCGTTCCCTAAAGGAATCTGCATGGGGAAAACCGAATCGGTACGCGTGGTGTAATTCCAAACGGTAGCTTCGTTGAGGATGCTATCAAACGTAAATTCGTAACCCACAACTACGCCATCGGCGTCATCACCGTTCCATTGCAAAAAAACATTGGTGTTGTACCGATCGCTACCAAAGCGGATGATGGTATCGGTTGGAAGCGACGTTTCGGGTTTTTTATTAGGTAATTTATCTCCTTGAATAGAATCCTTACAAGCGATGAACCCCAACAGAAAGAAAAAATAAAGAAGCTTTTTCACACCCCAAAATTACTGTTTTTTTACTTCACTCGAAGTTTTTTTCCAGCGTAAATCTTGGTGGTTTTGCTGATGCCGTTCATTTTACAAAGCTGGTCAACCGTTGTGCCGTATTTTTTAGCTACGGTTGAAAGGTTTTCACCTTTGGCCAAGGTATGGTATTTCGAACCGGCAGTATTTTGAGGTTTGGGTTGAGCAGGTTTTGGTTTTGGAGTGGTTGATCGTGCTGGAGCAATTTCCTGAGTAGGAGCATCTTCTTCTTCCTGTTCACCAATGGCCATGGCTTCGGTGTTTTTCAACGTGTTAAACACATAACTTGGGGTATAACCTCCTTCGGGGATGGTCACTCGATTGCCAATGACGTCTCCCGTTGTGAAATCGAAAACCTCCAAAGGATTCAAAACACGATCCAAATAACGCATCTCAAAGTGGAGGTGAGGAGAAACCGAACGTCCGGTACTTCCGCCCAATCCAATGACTTGCCCTTCTTTCACTTCGTCGTTGATATCTACCAAAATTTTACTGAGGTGAGCGTAATACGACTCCATGCCGTTGCAGTGGCGAATGATAACCAGGTTGCCAAATCCGCCGGAATTGTAGGCGGCGTGGCGAATTTTTCCACTGAAGGCGGCCACCACGGTGTCGCCCAAACGAAGTCCAACGTCCATTCCTTTGTGGCCGCCACTCACACCGCGATAAACGCGTCCGGCAACGGGAATCACGGCTTTTCCTACCGAAATCTGATCGGGAAAGGCATGTGCGCTGGAAACATCTCGGAAAGAAATGATTTTATTCGTTTCCCATTTCATGTTGAAAACCGAATCGCAGGCAAAAACATCTGCTACCACTTCCTTATCCTTGGTTTTTTCGGGCTTTACTACCACACGTTCCCGATCGGGTGTTGGAGTGGGCTTCGGGGTAGGAGCCGGTTTGGGTTCAACAAATTGCCAAGTATAATCTTTTTTCAAAACAATCTTTTTACCTCTGAACCAAATGGTATCTCCTTCGGAAGGAACCTGGGAAAAGCTAACCTTCGAAAAGCCAATAGAAAAAAGAATGGAAAAGAAAATATATTTGAATTTGAAAGTCATTTCGCAGTTTTTTTGGTCTACAAAAATGAAAACGAACAAGGGTTCAACCAATGTGATTAACGTTTTCTTAAGAAGTTTACCGAGCATTAACATCTGAAAAAGTTTTGAAACTTGCGTACCTTCGTACATGATCAAATTGTTAGCGGAAAGCGGTTCCACCAAAACCGATTGGATGTTGGTGAATGAACACGGAGAACGAAATTCATTTACGACTTCTGGAATCAATCCGCTGCTGCTATCCATTGAGGAAATAACCGAATTGGTGGAGGAGCAACCCCTTTTGGTGAAATCTGCCATTCAAATTACCCAAGTGTTTTTTTATGGTGCGGGTTGCGGAAACAAGGATGCGGTGAATCGTTTGAAAATTGTTTTTCAAGGTTTTTTTTACAATGCTTCCATCGAAATTTACCCCGATACGTTGGCCGCCTCACGGGCGTGCTGCGGTAAGAATCCGGGAATCGTTGGAATCATTGGAACCGGTGCAAATGCCGGGTTTTTTGATGGTGATCGGCAGTTTACGCCATTTGTGCCATCCCTTGGTTTTATTTTGGGAGATGAGGGATCGGGAAACTGGATTGGCCGAAAATTGCTTTCGGATTATTTCTATGGAAGGATGCCAGTTGGGTTGAGGGATGCATTTTTGGAGGAGTACGCCATCGATTACCAGGAAGTGATTTCGAGGCTGTACCGATCGCAAGCACCCAATGCCTATTTGGCATCGTTCGCGCCTTTTTGCCATCACCATTTTGCTCATGCTTATTGCACTTCTTTGGTGATGAACGGCATCAATTTGTTTTTAAATCGATTCATCGATCCGGCCATTTTACCTGAAGATAGCAAGATTCATTTTGCCGGATCGGTTGCCTTTGCCTTCCAAGAACAAATCAGGGAACAATTGGATACCCGCAAACTAAGCATGGGAAACGTTGTTTCTAGACCATTGGAAGCTCTTTTGTCGTTCCATTTGGACCAAGCATGATCGATTTTTCTCCTCCTCCACTGAAGCAACTTTCCCCCAACGAATTGAAGGGGATTGCCAACGATTTGCGGCAATTCATCATCGATCGGGTTTCCCAACAAGGTGGACATTTTGCCGCAAATTTGGGAGTTGTTGAACTCACCGTTGCCCTGCATTATTTTTTGCAACTCCCTCACGACCAGCTTATTTGGGACGTTGGACACCAGGCCTACGCCCATAAAATTCTCTCGGATCGGAAGGAGCGATTTTCAACCAACCGCAAGTTGGGTGGAATTTCGGGTTTCCCCAAGCGGTTAGAATCGGAGTACGATGCATTCGGCGTTGGGCACTCATCCACCTCCATTTCCGCTGCGATTGGCATAGCGGAAGCCCAACGAATAACCCATCAAAATCGAAAAGTTGTTGCGGTGATCGGCGATGGGGCCTTAACGGCGGGTCAGGCTTACGAAGCACTCAACCACCTTGCGCACCTGCAATCGCCGGTGTTGGTGGTGGTGAACGACAACCAGATCTCCATCGATCCAACGGTTGGGATTTCCTTATCGGCTGAGTTTTTCGATTCGCTTGGTTTGAATTACCACGGGCCGATTGATGGGCATTCCATCGATGAAATTTTGGATGCTTTGGAACTTTGGCAACATGATTATTCCCAACGGCCTTTTGTTTTGCACGTGAAAACCGTAAAAGGGAAAGGGTTTGAGCCGGCAGAATTGGAACAAACCCGTTGGCATGCTCCCGGTAAGTTTGATAAAATTACCGGCACGTTGGAGCCTAAAAACACCACCGATTTGCCCACTTATCAGCAAGTTTTTGGTAGAACGGTGGTGGAACTAGCTCAATCTTTTCCCCGATTGGTTTCCATTACGCCGGCCATGACTTCGGGATCGAATTTGTTGGAATTCCAAGAAAAATTTCCCGATCGTTTTTTTGATACCGGAATTACCGAGCAGCATGCCGTAACCTTTGCTGCTGGCTTGGCCACCCAGGGAATCCGTCCGGTTTTATCCATTTACTCCACTTTCCTTCAACGCGGGTATGACCAATTGATTCACGATGTAGCTCTTCAGCAATTGCCTGTGATTTTTGCAGTAGATCGAGCCGGATTGGTAGGAGAAGACGGCCCTACTCATCACGGGGTTTACGACATTGCAGCTTTGAACGCGATTCCTCAAATGATTCTAGCCGCTCCATCGGATGGAATGGAACTACGAAACTTACTTTATTCGGCAGTGGAATGGGATTTGCCTTCGGCGATTCGCTATCCCCGTTCAAAAATCCCAGTGGCCATTCCCGAAAATTCAACGTTTCAAACCCTTCCATTGGGCAAAGCTAACCGTGTTCAAACCGGTACTTCTGGAGTGGCTGTACTCGTTTACGGAGCTTTTCTTCATTCCGTGTTGGAAGCGGTTTCTACTCTAGAAAGTGAAGTAACCGTTGTAGATATGCGATTTGCTAAACCTTTGGATGAGGCTCTGTTAGAAGAACTTTCTAAAGAAGCCCCCATTTGGGTAACGGTTGAAGACGGTTCGTTGAATGGGGGCTTTGGCTCCATTGTTCAACAATGGGTTTCCAACCGCGGAAAAGTTAATCAGGTTTTCACGATTGGAATTCCCGATCAGTTCATCGAACACGGAAAATTAGAAGAATTGCACCACCTCCTCGGTTTAGATACCGCAGGATTTACCCGATATTTTAGTCAACTTTTTGGAGAAAACGATGAAAGCGACCTTCACCTTATGGAATAAAAGCTGTTCTGTAGATTTTTCAGCACCCATTTCAATTCATTTGCCGCTCAATTTTGAAGCGGGCAACCCGCAATGTTTTTACATTGAACAACCAACGTTTGCTCCTTTGCGTGTTGGTTCTTACGTGGGTTCCGTTGCCGAGGGTGGATCTTGCAATTGCGAGGTGCTTACCCTTACGCCTCACGGACAGGGTACGCACACCGAATGCGTGGGTCACCTTACCACCGAGCGCAGATTCATTCGTGATTCCCTCTCCAAAACCCACTTTACTGCCGATTTAATTTCGGTCACACCCGAGGTTTTGGAAGAAGATATCCCAGGAACAACCTCCAAAAAAGGAGATCAAATCATTACCAAAAGTTCGTTGGAACAGGTGCTTTGGGCCGAATCATCCGAGGCCATTGTGATTCGAACACTGCCCAATAACGAGTCCAAGAAAACGGCCAATTACTCGGGCCATAATCCCATTTATTTCTCACCCGGTGCCACGGAATATTTGCGAGAAAGAGGTTATCAGCATCTTTTGTGCGATACCCCTTCGGTTGATCGGGAGGAAGATGCTGGTTTGTTGTTGGCCCACAAAGCCTGGTGGAATTATCCGTATGCACCCAGAATGAACGCCACCATTACCGAATTGATCTTCGTACCCATGCAGATTGAAGATGGGCGGTATTTGTTGGAAATTTGCGTTGCTCCCTTGGCGAGCGATGCTTCTCCTAGTTCCATTTTTCTTTACGCCATCGAGTCGTGAAAAAGCTGTTCATTTTTCTATCCCTATGCGGAATTTCCATGGCCGGATTTGCTCAAAATTTCGACCTTAAAATTCCTGCTTATCAATCGTTTCAACAAAAAAACAACTGGCAGAAGTTAGGGGTGTGCGCTATTGCAGCAGTACCTTCGTTCTTTCTTGATCGCTCGGTGAATGGAATGATGCAACGAAACCAAACCGAATGGTTGGAATTTACGGAACGCAACCTTATTGAACCATTTGGAAATAAATACACGGTTTCGTTCATGGGCGGTTCCATCCTTTTGGGTTATGCCTTGAAAAATGAAAAGTTGGTTGATATGGGAACCATTGGTTTGGCATCGGGGGTGGTGGCATCTCTCCTTACCCAAATTCCGAAGCAGGGTTTTCACCGCCAAAGGCCCTATACAACGGCCAATGATCCTGGACTTTGGTGGGGGCCTTTCAACAATGGAAAAGAGAAGTTAAGTTGGGAGTCGGTAAAAAACGGATTCTTTCATACCGAGAATCAATCTTTTTGTTCCGGCCACACCAGTTTTGCTTTTGCTTCTGCGGCTGCGGTGGCTCATCGGTTTCCCGATCAAAAAGGGGTACAAATTGCCGCTTATAGCCTAGCTTCCATGGTCGGTTTGTCGCGAGTTTACCAAGGGTATCATTGGAGCAGCGACGTATTGTATGGAGCGATGTTGGGCCTCGCATCCAACTGGATCGTAGAGAAACGTTGGAAGGAGGCCCAAAAATCATTTTCCAAACGCGATTACGTTTGGTACTCGGAGGTTCATCAATAGAACATCAACCCGTATAACTGAGTGGCAAAAAGTGGTGCCACCAATAATCCGAGGCACATCAATCCCAATACAAATAGGTTTACGGTTGGCATCGCTGGCACTTCCTCCTCTGAAATAGCTGGAGAGAAGAACATAGCGATGATGATGCGGAAGTAGTAATAAATACTGATGACCGAGTTGATTGCTGCAACCAGCACCAACCACCAAAATCCACCATCTTTTGAAAGTGCACTGTGGTTGAAGACTTCAGCAAAGATGAAGTATTTACCAAAGAAGCCCGACAATGGTGGTAATCCGGCCATGGAAAGCATGGCAACTGCCATCAAACCGGCTAAAACTGGATGTTTTTTTGCCAATCCGTTGAAGGCTGTAAAATCGTGTTTTCCGGTATGTCCGGCCACCCAATTCATCCCAATCATCAACACCAAGGTAGAAATGGAATACGCCAATAAATAAAATAAGAGGGTAGGAATGATGATGGGATCGTTAATGGTGATGCCCAACATCAAATAACCGGCATGGCTGATGGAGGAATAGGCCAAGGTTCTTTTGAAACTCATTTGTTTCAAAGCCGAGAAATTACCCACGATCAAGCTGAGACCGGCCATGATGGCGAAGGTCATTTCCCATTGTTTGTTTAGGAATCCGATGCTCAACAAGAAAATGGAAATGGCAACAATTCCAGCTGTTTTTACAACGGTAGCCATGAATGCCGTGATTAAATCTGGCGCCCCTTCGTAAACGTCGGCACTCCAAAAATGGAAGGGCGCCGCAGCGATTTTAAAGGCCAATCCAAACATCATCATGAAAACACCCATGTTGAACATGGTTAAGCCTCCTCCAGTATACAATTGGTAATTGATGATGTTGTTCGCCTTCGAACCTCCAATCACAAAACTTCCGGAAGCTCCATAAATCAAAGCAATACCGAAAAGCAAAATTCCGGTTGCAAAAGCACCTTGCAAAAAGTACTTCAAGGAAGATTCATTGGAAGCCAAATTATCTTTATCGGATCCAGCTAAAACGTACAAGGGAATGGATAAAATTTCAACTCCCAAGAACAACATCAACAAATTGGAATACGCGAAAAGAATCAAAGCACCGCAAATCGAGAAAAGCATGAGCGCATAAACATCTCCACGATTTTTCCCAGCATACGTAATGGAATACTCCGAAAGACCAATCAGGATCAATCCAATTAAAATGGTTAAACCCGAAAAGATGGTTGATGCGTGCGAAAAGTAAAGCATTTCAGAAGCATCTTCGTACGGATTTGAAAAATCGTAAAAACAAACTCCCAATGCAATTGCCAATCCGATGGTAGCCACGGGACGAGACCATTTGGTGTTAACCAAATTGACAAATAACGTGATGATGGCGGTCAGTAAAACGGTAACTAATGCGATCATGGCATGACTTTGATGGCGTTGAACAAGGAAAGGAGATTGGAAACGGATCTTTCCGTTAATCCGAAGAAAGGATCAGGGTTTAATCCGATCCACAAAACGAAAAAGCAAAGGGTTCCTAAACCAATTCCTTCGGCCCAAGTGAGGGGCGTGAATTTTTCATTTTGTGCATTCGATGGGCCGAATAAGCTGAATTGAACCATGCGCAACAAATAAACGGCACAAAAAATAATGGTTAATCCGGCAATCACTCCCAAGGTAGCGTTGGAATCAAACACCGATTTTAATAAGATGAATTCTCCAACAAATCCATTGGTTAACGGAACCGCAACCGATCCCATCACAAGGATGAGGGTCATTACCGCGAAAACCGGAGCAACTTTGGCAATGCCTGAAAGAAGCGTTAATTCGCGGGTTTCCATCCTCCGTTCGATGACATCAATGACAAAGAATAACCCGATGGCGGTAATTCCGTGGTTCAACATTTGAATGATTGCACCTTGAATTCCTTCCAGCGATTGGGTGAAAATACCTGCTGCAATCAATCCTACGTGGGCCATGGAGCTGAAAGCCACCAATCGTTTCATGTCGTTTTGCTTGATCGCAATGATTGAACCGTAAACGATCCCGATGACTGCTAAAACGGAAAGGAAATGCATCATGTTTTCTCCAACGTGGGGAACCAGTGGCAAAGCCCATTTGATGAATCCGAACAATCCCATTTTCAACATGATGCCGCTTAACAACATGGTTCCGCCAGCGGGCGCAACGGTGTACGTATCGGGCTGCCAAGTGTGAAAGGGGAAAAGAGGTAACTTGATCGCAAATGCCAAGGCAAATCCAAGGAACGCCCAAAAAGCAATGTCGGATGGGATTTGCGATTGAACCAAACTCATCCAAGCGAATCCGTTGGTGCTGCTTCCGTAAGATTTCCACAACAACAAACCTACCAACATGAAGATGGATCCGAAAAACGTGTAGATGAAGAATTTGAGGGTGATTCGGTTTTTATTTTCACCGCCCCAAATGGCCGAGATGAAATAAATTGGAATGAGCGCCAATTCCCAAAAGACGTAAAAGAGAATTCCGTCTTGGGCCAGAAAAACGCCAACCAAGGCCGCTTGCATCAGCAACGAAAGGCCCAAGTACAAAGGCGATTGCCCATACGAGCGATCCCAAGAAGCCAAGATGATGATGGGCAATGCTAAATTGGTCAATAACAACATCATCAAAGCGATTCCATCGTAAGCCAAGGTAAATCGAATACCGGCAAATTTCAACCACTCTACATCTACCAAATTAACGGTGCTGCCATCCATAGCATAATCACTGATCATGCAAATGGTCCAACCTAACGAAACCAAAGTAGATGCTAAAGCCAACCAACTGGCGGTGCGTCCTTTTACAAAGAATTGAACCGCTGCAAAGAATAAAGGAATAAGAATAAGTTCCACGTTACAGCACGAATTTAAAAACCAACAAGAAGAAAATGCCAAGCACCATGTACAACAAGTAATACTCAACGTTTCCGTTTTGAATTCTGCGAAGCGCATTTCCTGCCACCTCTACACTTTTACCAATGAAATTAACCGAACCGTCAATGATGCCCCGATCGATGATGTTGTATCCTAAATTTGAAATCGCCTCGATCGGTTTCTGAACCACCGATTGGTACAATTCATCGATGTAAAATTTGTTGTTCATCCACTTCTGAATTCCGGTTAATTGGTCATCCTCCGCTGCCGTTGATTTCTTGGAAACATACACCACATAGGTTGAAACCAAAATGATCAAGGCCAAGGCCGAAGCAACACCCATCAACAACCACTCGGTACTGTGATCCAAATGATGTCCACCAGAAACGTAGGTTACCACCGAATTCAACCAGGTATGCAAATGTTCAGATCCTTCAGAAATGAAAGCAGGGACATTTAAAAATCCGCCAGCCAACGACAGAACCGCCAAAACCATCAAAGGTAAAGTCATGGAAATGGGGCTTTCGTGCAAGTGGTGCTCTTGGTCGTGGGTTCCTCGGAAAGATCCGTGGAATGTGAGGAAAAACATGCGAAGCATGTAGAACGCCGTGATGGCCGATGCCAACAACAACAATCCCCACATCACAGGGCTGTGTTCGTACACTTTCGCCAAAATTTCATCTTTGGAAAAGAACCCGGAAGTGAGCGGGAATCCGATAATGGCCAAAGTTCCAACAAGGAAAGTAAGGTGTGTAATTTTTAATTTTTTTGCCAATCCACCCATTTTGCGGATGTCTTGCTCCCCACCCATGGCGTGAATAACGCTTCCTGAGCCCAGGAACATGAGCGCTTTAAAGAAGGCGTGGGTGGTTAAGTGGAACATAGCAGTAGAATAAGCTCCTACGCCTATTGCAACAAACATAAATCCCAACTGAGAAACGGTGGAATACGCCAATACCTTCTTGATGTCGTTTTGTCGAATTGCGATGAGGCCGGCAAAAAGAGCCGTAGCCAATCCAATGTAACCAATGATTTCCAAAACTTCTGGAACCATGGAATACAAGGCCGAAGAGCGAACAATTAAGTAAATACCGGCGGTTACCATGGTAGCTGCGTGGATCAATGCAGAAACCGGAGTTGGCCCGGCCATCGCGTCGGGTAGCCACGTGTACAATGGAATTTGAGCACTTTTACCCGTAGCTCCAACGAACAATAACAAACCAATGCAAGCGGCTTTTTCGGTCGAAAGGGTTGATAAAGATGCCATAACTTCTTTGTACTCCAAACTTCCTGCATGTTGCAACAACATGAATAATCCAAGCATTAAACCCAAATCGCCGATGCGATTCATCACGAATGCTTTTCGGGCAGCTTTTCCGTACTCCAAGTTTTGGTACCAAAAACCAATCAAAAGGTAAGAACACAATCCTACACCTTCCCAACCGAAGAATAACAGCAAGTAATTGCTGCCCATAACGAGCAGTAACATGCTGAAAACAAACAAATTGAGATAAGCAAAGAATTTGTAGAATCCTTCATCTTTATGCATGTATCCGATGGAATAAAGGTGAATCAACGATCCAATTCCGGTGATGATGAGCATCATTTGGGTGGAAAGTTGATCGGCCAAGAAGGAAATGTCGAATTTCAAGCCCGCAATTTGCATCCAAGTGAATGCCGTATGCGAAAGGGCTTGACCGGTTTCCCTTACTTCGAGGAACGCCATCAAACTGAGGATGAAAGAACCGAAAACGGCCAGCGTTCCCAGTGCTCCCACGAGGTTTTTAGGTAGTTTTTTTCCGAAAATTCCGTTGATTAAAAAACCAATCAGCGGCAATAGTGGAATGAGAATTAGATTTTTTTCCATGCTCGATTAGTTCTTTAATTGATCCAACAAACTAACATCGGTACTGCGGGTATTTCGGTACACCATCACCAAGATGGCCAATCCAACAGCAACTTCTGCCGCTGCTACGACCATGATGAAAAACACGAAAATTTGCCCGGCAGAATCTTTGTGGTGGCTTGAAAACGCAACCATAAGCAAGTTAACGGCATTCAACATCAATTCAACGCACATCAATACCACAATGGCATTTCTACGAATCAATACTCCAGCTACCCCAATGACGAATAGGGTAGTGGCAAGAATGATGTAGTGTTCGGCTGTTACTTCAGTCATCATGATTTTGATTCTTTAGGGGTACGTTTACCAAGGAGTACAGCTCCTACCATCCCAGCAAGGAAAAGGATGGAACTGATTTCAAACGGAACCAGATAATCGGTGAATAAAACTTTTCCAAGGTGTTTAACCAATCCAATTTCTTGAATGTTGGCCACGTTGCGATCGCCCATGGTGGCGTCGATGACCATTCCTGCGCTGAATACTAAACTCAATAAACCCGCTGAAGCCGAGGCAATTACTCGGAAGCGATTCGATTTTTGAGGCTCGGTATCGGCGCTTAAATTCAATAACATCAATACAAAAAGGAAGAGTACCATGATGGCACCGGCGTAAACGATGATTTGAACCACGAACAAAAATTGGGCGTTCATCAACAAGTATAGGCCAGCGATGGAAAAGAAGGTAACGATGAGGGATAAAACCGAGTGAACCGGATTTTTTGCGAAGACCACAAACATGGCACTTACCACGGCAATGATCGCTAAAGTTAAAAAAATCGTAGGACTCATTACTTGGCTAAATTTTTGTGCGCCTGACGAGTCGTAATGTCGGTGCGATGGTTAACATCTTCTACCAACTTATCTTTTCCATAAATGAAATTCGAACGATCGTAATTGGCAGGGGTAATTTCGGTAGTGAGGAAAATGGCTTCTTTCGGACAAGCTTCTTCGCACATCCCGCAGAAAATGCATCGTAGCATGTTGATTTCGTACGTTTCGGCGTATTTCTCTTCCCGATAAAGGTTTTCTTCTCCTTTTTCACGTTCCGCAGCAACCATGGTGATGGCTTCTGCCGGACAAGCAACGGCGCAAAGGCCGCAAGCGGTGCATCGTTCTGCACCATTTTCATCGCGCTTCAAAACGTGTTTTCCACGGAAAACATCGCTGAATGGACGAACTTCTTCGGGATAACGAATGGTGGCTTGCTTCTTGAAAAAGTGACTCATGGTGGTTTTTAATCCACCCAAAACAGCAGGAAGATAAATCTTCTCTGAAAACGTCATTTCTTTGTTTACGACCTGTTTTGCTCGATTGGTAAGCGGTTTCATATTCCTAGCCTCGCTTTATTGATTGAACAAAATAACCGCTCCAGTAGCCAACATATTGGCTAAAGCAAGCGGAATTAACATCTTCCAACCCAAATGCATGAGTTGATCGTAACGAAAACGCGGAAGAGTCCAACGAATCCACATGAATAAGAAGATGAAGAAAAAGATTTTTCCAAAAAGAACGGCTGTTCCAATTAAACCTTGAACCGTTGGATCAGAAACCATATCCATGAAAGGATAGTTGTAACCACCAAAATACAAGGACGAAATGAGGGCGCAGCTGATGAACATGTTGATGTACTCGGCGAATAAAAAGAAGCCCAATTTCATGGAAGAATACTCGGTATGGTAACCGCCAATCAATTCACTTTCGCATTCGGCTAAGTCGAAGGGAGCGCGATTGCATTCCGCTAAAGCAGAAATCAAGAAGATGATGAATCCTAACGGTTGGTAGAAGACATTCCAATTCATTCCATGCTGCTGAGCAACAATATCTTTCAAACTCAATGAGCCCGTCATCATGACAATGGCAATGATGCTTAATCCCATGGCCAATTCGTAAGAAATCATTTGCGAACTTGCACGAATAGCGCCAAAAAGAGAATATTTGTTGTTGGATGCCCAACCACCAATCATGATTCCATAAACCCCAATCGAAACAACACCTACAATGAACAAAATCCCAACGTTAATGTCGGCAATCTGAAAATCGAAAGTTTCTCCGAATAAGGTGATTTGAGGTCCCCAAGGAATGATACTTCCGGTTAGAAGTGCGGTAAACATGGCAATACCTGGGCCCAAGATGAAGAGGGATTTCGCTGAATTTTGAGGGATGAAGTCTTCCTTGAAGAACATTTTCCCTGCATCGGCCAACGGTTGTAGGATTCCAAACGGACCAGCGCGGTCTGGGCCGAGTCGGTCTTGCAGAAATGCAGCCACCTTGCGCTCGAAATAGGTCAAGTAGGTTGCAATCAGCAAGGTGATTCCGAAAATGGTTAAAACCATCAACGATTTAATAATCAAATAAGTCGTATCTACGTTCATGGCGATTATTCGATGATTTTATTGGTGAGGTACTGGGTTTCTTTGGGCGCCGCAATTTCGTATTGGTTCATGCCAATAACCGAATGACGATCGATGTGGCGTGGCCCTTCAATCGTCCAATCTGATTTAGATTTTTTATCGAAACGGCAGGTGTTGCAGATGAATTCTTCCACTTCCCCGTAAGCATCTTTGCGGCCGGTAACGCGAAGAACATCTTCACCAGCCATCCAAACGGCCGTTTTTCCAGAACACTTGTCGCAATCGCGGTGGGCATTCAACGGTTTGGTAAACCATACGCGACTCTTGAATCGGAATGTTTTGTCGGTCAATGCGCCAACGGGACAAACGTCGATGATGTTTCCGTAGAAATCACCATCAAGAGCTTGTTGGATGTACGTTGAGATTTCGGCGTGATCACCTCGGTTAATTACGCCGTGAACGCGACCATTGGTGAGTTGTTCTGCTGCAAAAACGCATCGGTAGCATAAAATGCAGCGGTTCATGTGCAGCTGAATGAAAGGACCAATATCGATCCGATCAAACGTGCGACGGTCTTCTTCGTAACGGGTATGCGCACCTCCGTGTTCAAATCCTAAATCCTGAAGATGGCACTCTCCTGCTTGGTCGCAAACGGGGCAATCGAGCGGGTGATTGATCAACAAGAACTCAACAACGCCTTTGCGGGCTTCCAAAACTTCGGGAGAAGTGGTGTTGAGAACTTCCATGCCGTCCATCACCGTTGTGGAACAAGATGGAACCAATTTGGGCATGTGGCGTGGGTCTTCTTCAGATACTTTGCTCACCTTCACCAAGCAGGTTCTGCACTTTCCGCCCGTACCTTTTAACTTGCTGTAGTAGCACATCGCCGGAGGAACAATGTTGCCTCCAACCTGACGTGCAGCGTTCAAAATGGTGGTTCCTTCAGGAACTTCGATCTGAACTCCGTCGATGGTGACCTTCAATAAAGGTTTTTCGTCCGACATATTTTTCGTTTTCTAAGTAACACAACCGAGGGGTTTCGGTTTTCATAAAAATTTGCCAAAGATAACGAGAAACGGACAAAAGGCGCAAACCTTTTAAACGAAAAGAACCAACAATGCACCAACGAGGGAAGCACCAATTTTCCAGATGCTAAACTTGTGATGTTCGGTGCTTTCAAAAAGAATGGTTGAACCAATGTGCAACAGCATTCCCGACGCTAAAGCTGTCATTTGAAGGCTCGTAAGGGAATGTTCTCCCAAATTGGTTTGGATGAATTTTCCCATCAATGCCCCGGCTGGAGTCATCACGGTGTACCACAACAACAAAGCGAAAATCCATTTTTTACCCAAATCTGTTTGAGACAGTACAGCAACAAGGGCAATGGATGTTGGAATTTTATGTACAACTACGGCCAAAAACAGGGGATGATGGAATAATTCTGAAATGGATGTTGCTTCGATGGTGGAAATCGGAAGGCCTTCCAAAAGGGAATGAATGGATAAACTGGAAAGCAACCCAATGGCCGTAGCCCATCCTTTTTTGTGGTAATGGGAGTGATCGTGACCGTGGTCGTGCCCATCGGGTAAATCCAAGTGCAGGTGTCCGTGTTCCACGCCTTCCGAGAATTTTTCTAAGATGAGCTGAATAAAGAAGCCGATGACGATAAAAATTCCAGCTTGGGTTTGAGCTTCAAAGACTTCCGGGAACAGGTGAAGCATTACCGTTCCAAAGAGAAATCCGCCACTAACGGTGAGCAGAAAACGAACGACTTGGGCCTGTTTTCGTTGAAGGAAAATGGACAACGAACCCGAGATGAAAGGAAGAGCGATCAGAAAGAAATATTCCATGAGTAGCGTTTCGAAAGGGTGAACAAGGCGCGAACGACCAACCAGCTAAAAAAAGTTCCCAGCAGCGCTCCAGCCAAAACATCGGTGAAGTAATGAACCCCAACATACATTTGGCTGAAAGCAATAAAGCCCGCCCAAATGAACCAAACGGGAGTTCTTTTAACAAAGCTGAAAAAGAAAAATGCCAACGCAAAATGATTGGTGGCATGCGTGGACGGGAAAGAAAAGCCGTTCCCACAAACCACCAATTGCCGCAATAATAAGCCGTTTTCTTGGCAGGGACGGAGGCGGCCCACCCACGGCTTAATGATGCTCGCCGAAGTATAGTCGGTAAGGCCAAACAAAAGAAGGGCGCCTAAAAACAAGGGCCAAAAGGAATGATTTTTATTCCTGATCCAAAAAATGATTACTCCCAAATACAAAGGAGACCAAATCCAAGATTTCCTTCCCCAAATGCACAAGAAATCGAGAACAGGGTTGGCAAGTTGTTCTTGAAAAAAATGAAGCAAGGAGGTGTCGAGGGTCATCCTATTTTTTTCCAAATTGAAATTTGGCGTGGGCTGGTTTTTTCATCCATCGGATTGAGCGAATAATCGCCAAAAATTTCAATCCGCTCAAATAAACCGTCGCACATGGCCTCTAAATCTTCAGGGGTAAATAGGTAAACGCGTTCGGTAAACTCCATCGGTTTTCCCTCCATTTCCCAGCGAATGTTCTTGCAAAGGAAATTTTCTTCATCCACAAATCGATCGATTTCGAAGGTAGTGTCTCCCCGAACAACGGTTTCTTTTTCTTGGAGGTTTCGAAGGACTCCAAGCGGATTCAAAAAATCGTGAATGAAATACCCTCCTGGTTTTAAGGCATCGCAAATTTGTTCCAACACCAACGCATTTTCCTCGGGTTCGTCGAAATAACCGAAACTCGTAAAGAGGTTAAACACAAAATCGAATTCTTCCGTTCCCAGATCGGCCCTCATGTCACGAACTTCAAAACGGATCGAGGAAGGGCCTGTTTTGATGGCCTCTTCAATGGAGTGGGGGGAAAGGTCGAACCCAGTTACCGCTAACCCTTGGTTCGCCATCCAACGGCTGTGTCTTCCTTTTCCACAGCATAAATCAAGTGCTGTTTTTTGGTTAAACGGAGGAAGTGCCAACGAGAGGTTTTTCAAAAATTGTTCCGCCTCTTCATCGTTGCGGTGGTTGTACAACAAATGGTAATATTCGGAATCGAACCAAGAAGAGAACCAGCTCATTTGAAGATAAATTGAAGGGTTACAGGCATGTGGTCGGAGTAACCTCCGAGGTATTTGGGTCCCACGTAAGTACGAAACGGATTCCCTTTGTATTTTCCATCTTGCTCCAAGAGAAAAGGAAGCTTTTCAGCTTTTGCTACCGGGGTTTCGAAAGTCCATGCTTGATTGTAGAGGATTTGATCGAGTTTGCTCCATTCTTTTTGGTAGAAATGAGTGCCTTCTTCCTTGGGCCAAGCTTCCATGGCGTTGATCAGGTGGGTTGATTTTTTTACCAATTGCATGGAAACATCGTTCGGCTCGTCGTTGAAATCGCCCATAGCGATGATTTGTGCTGAAGGGTTGGCCCGCTCAAGCGAATCGGCCAAAAAGGCCATTAATTTCGCGGTGGCCAACCTCCGAGGTGCCGATTGTTCCGTTCCCCCACTTCGGGAAGGCCAATGGTTTTCCATCGCATAAACGGTGCCTTTTTTGGTTTTCCCTACCATCAATAGGATCGGACGGGAAAGAAAGGCAGAGTCGGCAAAACGATCCGGCTGAAAAGCATACAGGCCCTCCAATTTCACCAATTTCGGCTGATACAAAAACGCAACATCAATTCCACGAGGATCCTTCGAATCGATATGCCCAACGTGGTAACCAAATTTTTTCAAACTTTTCTGCTTCACCAAATCTTTCAAAACCTGTTCGTTTTCAACCTCGCAAACGCCCAAAATGGCCAGTCCTTTTCCCCCGTTCAACGCAGCGATGGCTTGGGCCATTCGGTTTAATTTTTTAAGGTAACGTTCTGAATTCCATTGATTTTTCCCGTTAGGAAGAAATTCTTCATCCTTTACATTCGGTTGGTCAATCGTATCGAAAAGGTTTTCCAGGTTGTAATGGCCAACAGAAAAGTTCTTCTGAGCATGCGTCGAAAAGAACAAAAAACTTAACAGAAAAGTAAACAAGATCTTCATGGAAGTGTAAATTTGATAATTCTTTACAAAGATGCAACAAGAAAAGAAGGTTTTATTCGTATGTCTTGGGAATATTTGTCGTTCCCCTATGGCAGAAGGGATTTTTAAGAAGAAAGTGGAAGAAGCCGGGCTCTCCAATCAGTTTGTTATTGATTCTTGCGGTACCACCGGGCAACATTCCGGCGAACTGCCCGATTATCGAGCTCGAAAAATTGCCCAAAAAAATCAGGTGCAATTGGATCACGTAGCTCGTAAATTTACAAAAAAAGATTTCACAGATTTTGATCTCATAATAGCCATGGATACCCAAAATTTATTCGAAATTCAACGGATAGCCCAACCCGGCCAATTGGAAAAGGTGAAGCTCATGATGGAATTTTCTGATCAATTTCCTGCTCAAAGAAATGTTTACGATCCTTATTACGATTCTGAAGAAAAATTTGAAGAAGTTTTTGACCTTTTAAACTCTTGTTCGTCTAATTTGTTGCAATCTCTTATTCAAAACAATCATGAATCATCCATTTAAAATTGTTGCATTGCTTTTTGGGTTGTTGGCCTTGAGCAGTTGCTATTACGATAACGAAGAAGAATTGTATCCGACTACCAATTTACCCTGCGATTCTGTGGTGGTGAGTTTCAAAACCGATGTTGATCCCATTCTTCAAAATTATTGCGTTGGGTGTCATAATGCCAATAATCCGGGAGGTGGTTACATTTATGATACCTATGCGGATACCAAAAACTCGGTTGATGATGGAACCTTGCTGGGTGTTACCAACCATTACACTGGATTTTCATCCATGCCCAAAGGAGGTTCTAAATTGCCATCCTGCGAATTGGGAAAAATTCGAAATTGGATCAATGAAGGAGCACTCAACAATTGATCATGAAAAACATCATTACCCTACTTCTTCTCATCATCATTGGCGTTTTTGGAGTTGCTTATTGGCAATGGAATAAACCCCGAGAAACGGCCTCCAATAAAAAAGCTGAAGTCATCATTTCCATCGATTCCCTTTACGCTGCGTTTCAAGCAAACGATTCTTTGGCTTTTTCTACCTATCAAAACAAGGTAGTGCAAATCTCTGGACTGCTTGATCGAGTTGAAAAACAAGGGGAAGGCGCTAATCAATCCAATTTTGCCATTCTTCTATCAAAAACAAACGGGATTGAAGCCAAATTCAGTTTCCCAGATACGGCTTCCAATAAAATTTTAACCGATCTTGTGAAGAAACAAGTGGTGTTGAAGGGTTTTTTCGCTGGCTTCAATTACGACGCCATGATGCCTGAAATGGGCGGAACCTTCGAATTCAATCAAAGTGCCATCATTCAAAATCAAACCCATGAATAAAATCATTCTTCTGGCCGTTTTTGCGTTATTCGCAACGGTTGCTTCTGCCCAAAAGTACATGACCAAAACCGGCAAAATTTCCTTCTTTTCTAAAACCAAAGTTGAAGATATTTCTGCCACCAATACCTCCATTTCCTCCATCATCGATGCCTCAACGGGCGACATGAAGTTTGTTGGATTGATGAAATCGTTCAAATTCCCGAAACCCTTGATGGAAGAGCACTTCAACGAGAATTATGTTGAAAGCGATAAATTCCCCAAAACCACCTTCGCTGGAAAAATTACCAACGTATCGGAAGTGAATTTCTCGAAAGATGGAAAATACCCGGTTCAGGTAGCCGGAGTTCTTGAAATTCACGGCGTAAAGAAAAACGTTGAATCCAAAGGAACCCTCACTGTAAAAGGAAATACCCTTTCCGCTGATGCGAAATTTTCCGTGCTGCTTTCCGACTACAACATCACGATCCCGACCGCCGTAAAAGGAACCATCAATAATTCCATTGAAATTACGGTAGATGTTGATTATTCCAAAGCGCCATGAAAAAAGTAATCCTCATTTTCGCATTCCTTTCGGTGGGTTTTATTTCCTTTTCTCAAGATGATCCATTCAAAGATTTGGATGTGGAAGTACCGGTTGAAAAAGTGAAAGCCGGATTCAAAACAACCCGGGTGATGAACGGTCATTCCTTCGAAAACGTAGCCAAAGGGGTGCTAGATTTTAAAATTAACCACCGCTTCGGAACCTTGAATGGCGGGTTTTATGAACTTTTTGGATTGGATCAAGCCTACCAAAAAATGTCGTTCGATTACGGCGTTTCCGACCGTTTCATGGTGGGAGTGGGTCGTGCCTCCTTCGGAAAAGTGTACGATGCTTTCGGTAAGTATAAAATTTTGTGGCAAACTTCGGATAACAAAATGCCCGTTTCCCTTCTGTATTATACCAGCATCAACGTGAAAACATTGAAATGGCAAGATCCCAACCGTGAAAACTATTTTTCTTCCCGATTGGCATATACCCATCAACTGATTTTAGGAAGAAAATTCAACGAGAATTTTTCCATGCAATTGAGTCCAACTTTGGTGCACCGGAACTTGGTAGCTACCAAAGCCGAAAAAAATGATGTTTTTGCTCTTGGGTTTTCTGGCCGACAAAAACTGAGTAACCGCTTGGCGTTCACTTGGGAATACTTCTTGGTCCCCAAGGGGCAGTTGGCCTCCAATTTCAAGAACAGCTTGTCGTTGGGTTTTGACATTGAAACCGGCGGTCACGTTTTTCAGGTTCATTTCACGAATTCTACCTCCATGGTTGATCAAGGTTTCATTTGTGAAACCACCAATTCCTGGGGAAATGGAGGGGTTCATTTCGGTTTCAATGTGAGTCGAGTATTTAATGTAGGTCGATAAGCCCCGAATTCTACAAAAGTTTTTTTACGCCTCGAATTTTCGGGGCTTTTTTATTTTATCCTCTTATTTTTGTTCAATGAAGATCTCTTTTCAGGAATTCGATGCCATTTATCAGCGTCAAGTCGATTTAGTGACTCCCCTTTGGAGCGCCCAAATGCAAGAAGAAATTGCCAAACATAACCGCGGTTGGGCCGCTCCGTACGATTTTATCAATTATTTGCGTCGTTCCAATTTGCGCTACTACGAATTGATTCAAGATCTTCCCGATGGAGCTAAAACCGTGTGCGATGTGGGTGGATTTTGGGGCGTGCTTCCATTGGCACTCACCGAAATGGGCTTTAAAGTGACCATGACCGAGGCCAAGAAATATTACTCGGGAAGTTTTGATCCTTTATTTCAACTGATTGAAAGCAAAGGTGTTCGAATTTTAGATATGGATCCGTTTGAAGACACCTTTGCATCCAACGAAAAGTTTGATTTCGTGTGCATCATGGCTGTTTTGGAACACTACCCGCATTCTTTGAAATTCTTCTTGAATAATGTTCACGGAATTTTGAACAAAGGCTCCCGATTGTTCATCGAGGTGCCCAACATTGCCTACCTCAATAAACGCGTTCGCTTCCTTTTTGGTGTTTCACCCATTACCGATTTGCAATCCATTTACGATTCTGCTATTCCGTTTACTGGGCACCACCACGAATACACCATGAAGGAATTGAGATTGCTTTTCCAATGGATGAATTTGCCCATCGTTGGAGAGCATTACATCAATTACAGCACTACTTGGAACAAGTTGGGGTATTTCTTGAAGCGTCCGGTTAACTTCCTTCTTTTTTGGCTTTTCCCAACGACTCGGGAAATCATTGGTGTTTGTGGGGAAAAGCGTTAATCTCTGAATTTTTTTCGTTTTAAATACTTGGATCCATCGGGTTTAAACCGGTGACCGAGTTCTTTTTGTTGCTCTTCCGGCAAGTGTAAAAAATCTTTGCATTCGTTGGAGCAACAACCCTGCATTTCTTCTGCACAAGTTGGGCATTGAATAAAAAGGGTGTGGCAATATTGGTTCGCACAATTCACGTGATGATCAAACGATTCCCCGCATTGATGGCAATGGGCTAAAACGTCATCGGTAATTTTTTCGCCCAATCGTCGATCAAAAACAAAGTTCTTTCCCTTAAATTTTACATCGATTCCCAGGTTTTTTGCCTGTCGGGCGTACTCAATGATTCCTCCTTCCAAGTGGTAAACCTCCTTGAATCCGTGGTGCTTGAAATAAGCTGAAGCTTTTTCGCAACGAATTCCACCGGTGCAATACATCACCACGGGTTTTTCTTTTGCATCTTGAAATTGTTCCACCGCTACAGGCAATTGCTCCCGAAAAGTATCCACATCAATCTTGTGTGCTCCCTCGAAATGCCCAACTTCGTATTCATAAGCATTCCGCATGTCAATCACCACCACATCGGGGTTGGATTCAACCAAGGTGTTGTATTCTTGGGCTTTCAAATACGTGGCGGCATCGGCAGGATTGATGAGCCCATCGGGTAATCCATCCGCCACAATTTTTTCCCGGTGCTTCACTTTTAAGGTGGCGAAACTCTTACCGTCGTCGTCAATGGCGTAATTCAATCGAATTCCATCCAAAAAATCGAAGGGTGGGGTAGATAGCAAGTGGATGAATTGTTCCAGTCGTTCGGTGGGTAAGGAAATTTGAGCATTGATCCCTTCGGTTGCAACATAAATTCGTCCCAGGACTTCTACTTTTTCAAAGGCGATAAAAAGGGCATCGCGAAAATCAGCTGCGTTTTCAATGCGATGGTATTTGTAAAAGGAGACGGTGGTTCGCGGACGGGGATCGTTGAGCAAACGTTCCTCCATAATTTTTCGATCAACCTTGTTGTGAAGAAAGGGCATAAAAGAAGAATATTAGTGGTTTCCGTTGGAGTATAGGGTTTGAAATCCAATTAAACGATCGTACAGACCGATTTGTGATCGGAAATAAACAAAGATGTTGTATTCGTTATCGGTGCCTTGAAAAGAACCCTCCATGGGAGTAAAGTCAACCAAAGTTGCGTTCGGCTTTTTTATTCCATACATGTAATTGAAGTACCCTTGTTTCACGTAAAGCGTTTTTCGGTAACAAGCACATCCCTCGTTGTATTCCATCTGATTGGTAGAATCGGCTTGCCAATTGGTGAGTGCCCCCATCAAATAAACATCTCCATCTGGAACCCGACCTTGGGTGTTGAGGGTGAAGTGAACGTAGGCGTAGTCGGGGTCCCTGCTCGTAATGAGCCCGTCCCGTTGTACGCAGGCAAAACTACCGTTGATGTCGAAGTAGTTGTTGTAGGGTTGAGAAGCGCGGCTGGCGTCGTCGTACAAGAAAATTTGATTGGCCGTATCGACCAGAAATTTTCGCACGTTCAAGCTGTTGATTCCCAGCGAACGGGTGTCAAATTGCCTGAATTCATTCAATGCTGGGAAGTTGAGGCGGTCGTTGAAGGTGTACAACAATGTTTTTTGGTCCATCAAATTGGGCGTAATGTCGGCCGTAGCTTGATCCCACCGGCGGTTTTGCTGCACCGTTAAAAGAAATTCAGAAAGCGGATTGAAAACTTTTAAGCTTGGCGATGGAGTAACTTTTAAATCGAGACTTTGGTTGGTTTGAATACTTCCAGCTACGAACGAACGACGAAGTTCAGATTCAACAGATGCGAGGGGTTCGTAAACAAAAAATCTACGGGTTAATACGGGTTTGCTTTTGTTTCCATTTTCGTAAACGAAAAGAACGTAATTCCCTGATGCGGTGAATTTGATGAAGGAATTTGGGAAATCCAACGAATAGGAGGTATAGGTTTGCCGGGTATTAACAGCAAATTTGTAATTCTGAATTTCATTTTGGAAAAATCCGTCCATGAACTGGTTTTCAAAAATGCTGCTCTGTTCCCAGTTGGCATTGCAATGCATGAAGGTGTACGAATAAGTGGTGAAACCCCCGGCCAAATCATCGAACTTAAGCGTTAGTTTTTCTTCGGTTCCGAGCGCAATGGCTGGGGTGAGAAACTCGTTGGCTTTGGCAAACAATTGCACAGAACGAATGGCATCTCGGTAAACGGCATCGGCCAAAACAATCGTTTTTCGAGGAGAAGAGTCCTTCTTCTTGGGCGTTCTCCCTTGCGCTAAACAAGAAGAAACCGCAACCATCAAAAGGAATCCAAAAAGAAGTGATTTTCGCATGCCCAAATTTCGCAATTTTTATGCAATTTTGAGACTGATTTTAATAAGTTGAAAAATCCAACCCCACAAATCCTTAGTTTGTACTCGGCATTGATCATGACTGGGTTCAATTTATTGTTTTCCGTACTCACGGGGGTGCATTGGTTTGATGCTATTATTTACATCGTAGCAACGTTTTTACTCGGTTTTTCGACCTTTTTCTACTTTTTGAATTTTTTGATTTACCGAAAGATCAAGGTGATCTATAAAATCATCAACCGACATAAGGCTGGGAAATTTACCGAATTCCGTTTTCAATACAACAACGATGTGATCGATGCAGTGAGTAAGGATGTGGAGGAATGGGCCGAAAACAAAGCCAAGGAAATTCAAGAGCTGCAGTCCAATGAACAATACCGGAAGGAGTTCGTGGGGAATTTATCGCATGAACTGAAAACCCCGGTGTTCAACATTCAAGGGTACCTTTCCACCCTCGTCGACCGGGGATTGGAAGATCCCAAGGTAACCGAGAAGTTCCTCGAGAAGGCCATCGAAAATACCGAACGCATGGAGGCCATCATCAACGATTTGATGGAAATCTCTAAATTGGAGTCTGGAAACGTTCAGCTGAAATGGGAAAAATTCGATTTGGCAGAATTGATGGAAGATGTGTTTCACAATTTGCAGGAACGCGCCGAACGAAAACACATCAGCATTCAATTTAAACAAGGGTTGAAACCTCCGTTTTTGGTGTACGCCGATCGGAAACTCATCAACCATGCTGTGATGAATTTGGTTGAAAATGCCATCAAATACGGCAAAGAAAAAGGAAACGTTTTGGTGGGCATTTACGATATGGATACCCACTACATGTGTGAGGTCACCGACGACGGGGAGGGAATCGATGAAATTCATCATTCCCGCATCTTTGAACGGTTTTACAGGGTTGACAAAGCCCGATCGCGGGATGCCGGCGGAACCGGTTTGGGGCTTTCCATCGTGAAACACATTTTCGAGTCACACAGCCAAACCGTTTGGGTACGCTCCACCAAAGGAATCGGAACTACCTTTGCATTTACCTTAAAAAAGAAATAATTGAAACCCATTTCCATTCGCGATATTTTACTTTACGAAGACGAGCACTTGCTCATTTTTAATAAACCCCCATTTGTAAGCTCCCTCGACGAACGACAAGGTACAGCCGCTAGCATCCTTTCCATTGCTCGTCAATACTGTCCAACGGTGCAATTGTGCCACCGATTGGATAAAGAGACTTCCGGAATTTTGGTGGCTGCAAAGGATCCCGAAACGTACCGAGAAGTGTCGATTGAATTTGAAAAGCGTCGGGTTCGAAAAATTTACCACGCAGTGGTTGGTGGAATTCATCGGTTTGAAGAAATGGAAGTGGATCTGCCCATCGGCCCAGCAAAAGATGCGCTGATGCGCATCGATTTCAAAACCGGGAAAGACGCGTTCACCATTTTAAAATCCCTTCAGTTTTTCCGTCATTTTACCTTGGTGGGCTGTTTTCCTGTAACCGGAAGAACCCATCAAATTCGCGTTCACTTGGCGTCTCAAAATGCACCCATCGTGAACGATCCCGCCTACGGTGGCGAGCCTCCCTACTTGCACGACATCAAACGCAAGTATTCTTTCGGTAAATTTGAAGAGTCTCAACCCATGATCAAACGGTTTGCCTTGCATGCCCGCAGCATTCAGTTTACCATCTTCAAAAAAGAATTTTCATTTGAAGCTCCTTATCCCAAAGATTTCGACGTTCTCTTGAAATTATTGGAGAAGTATGATTCCTAAGAAATTGGTCATTAAAGATGCTCAAATTGGGTACGAGGAATCTTTGATTACTTCTGCCATTTCATTTGAGCTTACCCCAGGGAAAATTTACGGATTAACGGGTCCCAGTGGAGGAGGCAAGAGTACACTCCTTAAAACCTTAGCTGGATTTTTGCCCCCCGTTTCCGGATTCATCGAATTGGATGGAAAGGCGGTTTTTCAAAAAGATCGATTGATTTGGGGGCATGATCACATTGCGGTTCTTGCCCAAGATTTTCAGTTGATGGAAAAACACACCGCTTTCGAGAATTTGTACCACGCTTCTAAGGCCGGCACCATGACTTCTCAAGAAAAAGAAGCCCATCAATGGTTGGACTTTTTAGGAGCGAAAGGATGGAGCAACTCCAGGGTTGATCGCCTCAGTGGAGGACAACGGCAGCGGGTGGCTTTGGGCCGAGCGCTCATGCAAAATCCGTCCTTTCTTTTGCTCGATGAGCCAACCAACCAATTGGACGCCCATTGGAGAAATGAACTTTTTTTATTGGTTCGACGAATCGCCCAAAGCAAAAACATCGGTGTTTTGTTGGTGAGCCACAATCCCCACGAATTGTTGCAGGTCTGCGATCAGATGTCGGTCATTACCCCAGAGCGAATGACCGGTTTTCAATCGGCACAATCTGCTTTGAAAAAGCCTAATTCCTTGGAAATGGCAAAATACTTGGGATATTTTATTTCAATTCCGAAGAAATATTTTTCCGCACTGCACAACTTTGAAAATGCGGAAGAGGTTTTTGTGCGGAAAAACGATTTTGTGATCGATTGGCAAGAATCAACATGGACCATCGAACATACCTTTCTTCGTTTTGATGGGGCTTTTGCCATCGTAAAAAACGATTCATTTTGCTTAGAAATAAAAATTCCAACCAAACTTCTGAACAAAATGGGGGAGAAATGTGGCCTCCGTCTAAAAAGTTGGATTCATTTTTAAATGTTTCAAAAAAAAGATGCCAAAATTTTTTTGGAATTTGTCGGTTTTTGATAGTTTTACCCTCGAATTGAAATAGCACCATCGTTTATGGCAAAAAAGAAATCCATTGTTGATATTAGTAACGCTTCTGCAGAGGTATTAGAGATCATTGAAAAGAATTATCCCAACGGGTACGACCAAGCTACTAATTTGGTTCGTTACAATAATACCAAAGGTGATTTAATTGTTGCCCTTCCCATTGAAACCGACGATACCGAATATTTGGTAAAGGTAAAACTGGTTACCCGTCAGCAAATCGAGGAAGAACTGGCTTTGGATGATCTCAATACCGTAGATATTGAAAAAGAAAAAGGAGATTCTTCCTCCTCTTCGGATGATGATGAAGAAGAGGATGGATACGGCGACAAGCCCGATGAAGAAGAATCCGACGAAGATTAATAAAAAAGCCCCCCGATTTTCGGAGGGCTTTTTTTTAGCGGTTCATTTTCCAAGCGGAGATTCCACTCGAGGGTGAGTTAGCGTTGTTTTTGGAAGTTTGATTTTTCTCCAATTCCGTTGCCGACAAGATGGCGGCGAGTTCTTGGTCGTTTCCTTTCGGAAGAACATCTTCGGGGCGGTAGTGGTGCTTGATGAAATTGGTGTCGAATTGCCCCGAACGAAAGGCGGGGTGATTCATTACATAGGTTCCAAAGGGGAGGGTAGTGGCCACCCCGGTAATTTGGTATTCTTCAATGGCGCGCTTCATGCGATCCATGGCCTCTTCCCGAGTAGCGCCATACACCACCAACTTAGAAATCATCGGATCGTAGAATACCGGAATTTCCATGCCTTCCTCCATTCCATCGTCTACCCGTACGCCATAACCTTGCGGACGGCGGTAGGTTTTTAACTGCCCAATATCAGGGGTGAAATTGTTGGTTGGATCTTCAGCACAAACCCGCAGTTCGATGGCGTGACCACGAATGCTTAAATCTTCTTGGGAGTATCCGAGCGGTTCGCCGGCAGCAATTCGAATTTGTTCGCGTACCAAATCCAAGCCGGTAATCATTTCGGTTACGGGGTGTTCCACCTGTAAACGAGTATTCATTTCTAAAAAGTAAAAGTTCAAATGCTCATCGCATAAAAACTCTACGGTTCCTGCTCCAACGTAATGACAGGCTTTCGCAACCCGTACGGCAGCTTCTCCCATGGCTTTTCGAACATCAGGAGTAAGAAGTGCCGATGGAGCTTCTTCCACCAGCTTTTGGTGCCTGCGTTGAATGGAGCATTCGCGTTCGAATAAATAAACTACGTTTCCTTTGGTATCTCCAAGAACTTGAATTTCAATGTGGCGAGGGGCGCCAATGTATTTTTCGATGAAAACGGATCCATCGCCAAAGGAAGACGTTGCTTCTGAAACAGCGAGGTTCATTTGTTCTTCGAAATCTTCTATTTTTTCTACCACTCGCATTCCTTTTCCGCCACCACCGGCTGCGGCTTTGATCAAAATGGGAAAGCCCACTTCTTGAGCAACTTTTTTTGCTTTGGTTAAATCGTCAATGGCTTCATCCAAACCGGGAACCATGGGGATGTTGAAATCTTTCACGGCGTGTTTCGCAGCTAATTTGTTCCCCATCATTTGCATGCTGCGTGCCGACGGACCGATAAAAACGAGTCCGGCATCGGCAACGGCTTGAGCAAAATCTGCATTTTCACTTAAAAATCCATATCCGGGATGAATGGCATCAACGCCTAATTTGATGCATGCCTCAATGATTCGATCTCCTTTGAGGTAACTTTGAGAAGAAGGTGCTGGGCCGAGCAATACCGCTTCATCTGCATAAACAACGTGGGGAGCTTTGCGGTCGGCTTCCGAATAAACAGCAACGGTTTTAATGCCCATTTCTTTGGCGCTTCTCATCACGCGAAGGGCAATTTCCCCTCGATTAGCGACCAAGATTTTCTTGATAATTTTTGCCATGTTGCAAAGGTACGAAAGGAAAAACAATGGCATAAAAAAACCGCCCTATGGCGGTTCATTTATGGGTTACTTTACTTGAAGTAGGTCGGCATTGATTCTAAATTCGACCTTTAACAAAACATTCTTTACCACGGTAATGTCGCTCCTAAGCGTACCTTCCATACGAACGGTTATTTCATTCGATTTCACGTACTCTAACAAGTTTTCATTGGAAAGAATGAAGTCGTTCAGGACATTACTTCCATTGGCCGTGTGGTTTTTGCTGGCGATTTCAATTTCAGGTTGATTGGGTGCTGAAACAAAAAGGCGGGCCGATTCAAACTCATCGAAATTTTGGGTAGAATCTGCTAAAGAGGCATAAGCATTGGAAAGATGAATGGAGTTAACGTTGTTGGGATCGATGTTTTTTGCAACACAAAACGAATCGAAATTGGTAACAATTGTTTTTTGATCGATGGCCTGAACACCAGCTGTCATGGGGTTAACCCGAAAACGAATGGTGGTGAAGTTGTAGTTGTAATCTACCGTAATGGTTTTTTTGTTGCACGCTCCCAAAAATAGCAAGGGCATCAAAAGAAATAGAAGTTTTTTCATAATCAGTTTATTTTCAGTAAACTTAAAAAGTTTTTTTTATTTTTCCAAGTACATCACTGATTTAGTTGCCTTTACAATTTTATCGATGCTGGGTAAATAGGCTTCTACTAAATTCAAGGCATAAGGCATGGATACATCGGAACCGTTTACGCGAAGAACGGGAGCATCCAAATAATCGAAAGCATCCTTCTGAACGCAATAGGCGATTTCAGAGGAAACAGAACCAAAAGGCCAGCTTTCATCAATAACCACCAAACGATTGGTTTTCTTTACCGATTCGATGATGGTTTTGGTATCGAGGGGGCGAATGCTGCGAAGATCAATAACCTCGGCATGAATGCCTTCTTTTTCCAATTCTTCGGCAGCAGCCAACGTTACTTTCATCATTTTGTTGTAGGAAACCAAGGTAACATCGGTACCTTGCTTCTTCACGTCGGCCAAACCGATGGGAATCAAATATTCACCATCTGGTATCATTCCTTTGTCGCCATACATTTGCTCACTTTCCATGAAAATCACTGGATCATTGTCGCGAATGGCCGATTTTAATAATCCTTTGGCATCAGCCGGATTGCTAGGAGAAACCACTTTCAAGCCTGGGCAGTTGGCGTACCAGCTTTCGAAAACTTGGGAGTGTTGTGCTCCCAACGTGCCTGCAGAACCGGAAGGCCCGCGAAAAACAATGGGTATTGGAAACTGCCCGCCCGACATGCTCAACATTTTTGCTGCTGAGTTGATGATTTGGTCGATGGCAACCAAGGAAAAGTTAAAGGTCATGAATTCCACAATCGGACGAAGGCCGTTCATGGCAGCACCCACGCCAATTCCGGTGAATCCTAATTCAGCAATGGGGGTATCAATCACGCGTTTCGCTCCAAATTCATCCAACATTCCTTGAGAAACTTTGTAAGCTCCGTTGTACTCGGCTACTTCTTCTCCCATTAAAAATACGGTTTGATCGCGGCGCATTTCTTCACTCATGGCCTCGCGAAGCGCTTCTCTATATTGTACTTCTCTCATGATTCCTTTAAATTGCCTCAAAAGTACAAATTTTTCTTCAAACAATGCCCCTTGCCTGAGGTTTTTAAATGCTATGGCAATGAACTTTTTGGTTACCTTTGCAAAATTCATGTAGTAGTTATGGCACAGATTATTTCAATGCGAAAAATGAGCGATACCATGTCGGAAGGCGTGGTTGCAAGTTGGTTGGTTAAGGTTGGTGATAAAATTAAATCTGGCGATATCATTGCCGAGGTTGAAACCGATAAAGCCACCATGGAGTTCGAAAACTTCGACGAAGGAACCGTTTTAGCTTTGGTGGCTGAACCCGGAAAAGCCATCGCCATCGGTGCACCCATGATGGTCGTCGGAAATCCAGGCGAAGATTTTTCAGCTCTACTCGCAGCTCCAGCTGCTTCTGTAGCTCCCGCAGCTCCAACGCCTGCGCCCGCTCCCGTTGCAGAATCTGCTCCTGCTCCAGCGGCAGTTCCCGCTTCAGCTCCTGCTCCGGTTCCAATGGCGGCCGCTTCAGCGAACGACGATCTTTTGAAAGCCTCTCCACTTGCGCGCCGTTTGGCTGCGGAACGTGGCATCAATATCGGCATGGTGAACGGCTCCGGCGACGGTGGACGCATCGTTAAGCGCGATATCGATTTCTTCAATCCTGCGAATGCAGCTGCTGCACTCGCTGCTCAAGCTCAAGCTCCCGCAGCTGCCCCCATTTCTTTGCCGACCTTCGTTGGAGAAGAGAAATTCGAGGAAATCCCCGTTTCTCAAATGCGGAAAACCATTGCAGCTCGTTTGGCAGAAAGCATGTTTACCGCCCCACATTTCTACTTAACCATGGAAATTCGGATGGATCAAGCGGCCAAAGCTCGCGAAGCCATCAATGCAGTAGCTCCTGTGAAAGTTTCTTTCAACGACATGGTGGTAAAAGCTTCGGCTTTGGCCCTCAAAAAACACCCAAAAATCAATTCTTCTTGGTTGGGCGATAAAATCCGCATCAACCACCACGTGAACATCGGTGTTGCCATGGCCGTGGAAGAAGGACTTTTGGTTCCCGTGGTTCGTTTCGCCGATGGAAAATCGCTTTCTCACATCGCTGCAGAAGTAAAAGACTTTTCAGGAAAAGCAAAATCAAAGAAATTGCAACCGTCCGATTGGACTGGAAATACCTTCACCATTTCCAACTTGGGGATGTTTGGTATTGAAGAGTTTACGGCCATCATCAATCCACCCGATGCCTGCATCCTCGCAGTAGGATCCATCAAAGAAACCGTTGTGGTGGAAAAAGGTGAAATGAAGCCTGGCAAAGTGATGAAAGTTACCTTATCTTGTGACCACCGCGTGGTGGATGGAGCATCCGGTTCCGAATTCCTTCAAACCTTGAAGGCCTATTTGGAAAATCCGGTAACCATGCTCGCGTAAGTTTTACCGGCTTCGGCCCAAATTCAATTTCATGCAATCTACTCATCGCAAGACCCATCCTGCCTTGTATACCTTGGTGATGGTCTTCTTCTTTTGGGGTTTTGTAGCCGCTTCAAACACGGTTTTGATCGGACTATTCCGCAAAAATTTCGACCTCAGTCAGTTCCAAAGCCAATTGGTAGACATGGCTTTCTATTCTGCCTATTTTCTAGGTTCTTTGGTTTATTTCTTTATTTCCATTTCTTCCGGTGACCCTTTGAATAAAATTGGCCACAAAAAAGGATTGGTTTTAGGGCTTTCGATCTCGGCCTTGGGTGCAGTTGGGTTTATTCCAGCCGCAAATCTCCATTCCTTTGGCCTGATGCTCACGTCCCTTTTCGTGGTGGGTTTGGGATTTGCTCTTCAGCAAATTGTAGCCAATCCATTGGCCATCGCTTTGGGCGATCCTTCAACCGGGGCTCACCGCGTTTCTCTGGCCGGAGGGGTGAACTCGTTCGGTACCACCATTGGTCCGTTGTTGGTGAATTACGCCATTTTTGGTTCAATAGGAGGTTCTGATGCCCATTTAGGAATTGAAAACGTAAAACTTCCTTACCTCATTCTTTGCGGAGCGTTCCTATTGTTTGCTGGAATTCTCTGGTTTTCCAACATGCCAGAAATTCGAAATGAAGAGAAAATGGATGGCGATTGGGGAGTGTTTAAAAATCCTCAAATCGTTTGGGGAATGTTGGCCATTTTCGTTTACGTTGGTACCGAAGTTACCATTCAATCGAACCTTCCTACGTTGATGGAAACCCAAGGATTTTTGGGGTTAGATGATAAGCAAACGGTTCATTTTATTTCCTTGTATTGGGGTAGTTTGATGATTGGCCGCTGGACCGGCGCCATGACTGTTTTCAATTTTAAACCAGCGACCAAACGTTTGGCCATGATCCTTGCGCCCATTGCTGCGTTTGCCGTAATTGTTGGTGTAAACTACATTCGCTTTAACGCAGCCGGAGAACACGTTGAAACCAAATTGAACGACCTCATTGCCTATTGGCCCATGGTTCTCGTTTTCATCGCAGCCAATTTCATCGCACAAGAAAAACCGGTTCGAACCATGATCGTTTTTGGTACTGCAGCCGCTATCCTCACTGCCTATGGAACCTTCTTCGAAGGTGAATGGGCGTTGTACAGCCTGATCGCTGGCGGACTTTTCTGTTCGGTGATGTGGCCATGCATTTTCGCTCTTTCCATTGCCGGACTCGGAAAATATACCAACCAAGGCTCTTCGCTTTTGGTGATGATGATTCTCGGTGGAGCCTTGATTCCTCCCTTTCAAGGAATCATCAGCGATGCTGCAAACATTCATATTTCTTACTTGATCCCACTATTCGGCTTCGTGTTTTTAGCTTACTACGGATTTAAAGTAGGGAAAATTTTGAAAAATAAAGGAATTCAATTCGACTCGGAAACGACTCAGGCTCATTGATTTTATGAAAAAAATACTTCTTTTCTTTCTCGCTTTTTTACTCCTTTCTCCTTTTCAAGAATCGGAAGCAGCTCGACGTAAACGCCGTTCCAAATCGTCCCAATCATCGGTTTCGAAACGCAGAAAAGGAAGGAAATCAAAAGCCGTTCGAAGAAAAAGAGGACGGGGTAGAGGTCATCGCGATCCCGTTGTTCGCGTGCGTAAAGTTGCCAATCAGCTTCCTTCATCCATTCCCGTTATTCCACAACCCAATTTTTACGCTCCCGTAAAATCCAAGAATTTTGTTTTTGATCGATCCACCATCATCAAAGCAAATTCTGCCCAAGGCATCGCCAATGCCGAAGTATTCAATCAGTTCCTTTATACCACCCATGGGATCAAGTTGCCCATTGTTCAAGGAGATCAACTTACGGGACACGGAATTTTCTTGGAAACGTCGGGTGGGAACGACGATCACTACAAGTTAACCGTTAACCAACAACAAATTCGAATCATTGGAACCGATGCCGGTGTTTTTTACGGACTTCAAACCATCTTACAAATGATTCCTTTGGAAGGGATGAAATCCATTCCCGCCTGCCGCATTGAAGATCAACCCAGGTTCGCTTGGCGGGGAATGCATTTGGACGTTGGACGCCACTTTTTCCCCGTTTCCTTCATCAAAAAGTACGTGGATTTAATGGCCATGTACAAGCTCAATACGTTCCATTGGCACCTCACCGAAGACCAAGGTTGGCGCATTGAAATAAAAAAATACCCCAAACTCACCCAAGTTGGTGCCTACCGAGATGGAACCCTAATTGGACATTACCGGGAAACGCCCCATCGGTTCGACAGTGTTCGGTATGGAGGATTTTATACCCAGGAAGAAATCAAGGACGTTGTGGCTTATGCTGCAAAACGGCACATCAAGGTGGTTCCAGAAATCGAAATGCCTGGGCACTCTTTGGCGGCCCTTGCTGCTTACCCTGAGTACTCCTGCAACGGTGGGCCGCATCAAGTTCAGCAGCTTTGGGGAGTGTTCGATGATGTTTACTGCGCCAAAGATTCTACGATTCAATTCATGAAAGATATTTTGGATGAAGTGTGCCAGCTGTTCCCTTCCGAAGTTATTCATATTGGAGGCGATGAATGCCCAAAAAACCGCTGGAAAAGTTGTCCCAACTGCCAAGCCGTGATGAAACGGGAGGGCTTGAAAGACGAACATGAACTTCAAAGTTATTTTATTCGAAGCATTGAAAAATACCTGAATTCAAAAGGGAAGAAAATCATTGGTTGGGATGAAATTTTAGAAGGAGGTTTGGCTCCCAACGCCATGGTGATGAGTTGGAGAGGCGAATCGGGTGGAATTGCGGCCGCCCAACAAGGACACTATGCCGTGATGAGTCCGGGATCCCATTGTTATTTCGACCATTACCAAGGCAATCCACGCACCGAACCCACCGCCATTGGAGGATATACCACCATTGATGAAGCCTACAGTTACAACCCAGTTCCTGATGAATTGGATCCCGATGATGCCAAATACATTTTAGGCGCTCAAGGAAATGTTTGGACCGAATACATGCCTCAGCCAGAAGTGGTGGAATACATGGCTTTCCCGAGAATGGGAGCCTTGGCCGAAGTGGTTTGGACCGATTTACCCAAGAAATCATGGACCCATTTCCGCAGTCGTTTAACCGCTCACCTGGAATTGTTGGATCGTTGGAAGGTTCATTACAGCAAGGCTTTGTACGAGGTAGCCATGTTCCCAGGAAGAAGTGCTTCTTTCGGCGCCCTCGACATCAATTTTAAATACAATGTTCCCAGCGCCGAGGTGCGTTACACCGTAGACGGAAGCAATCCAAATACTCAAAGTGATCGTTCAAGAACGGGAATTACCATTTCGGAAAGCATGACGGTGAAGGCACAACTGTTCCAAAACGGGATGGGCATCGGCCCCGTAGCCGAACAAGCCTTCGAGTTTAGCAAAGCAACTTGCCGCTCGGTTCGTCTTAAAAATCCTCCGCACAAAAATTATTCTACCGGTGGAGCATTTACCTTGGTGGATGGTATCGTTGGGAAATTGCCGTGGTACGGAAAAGATTGGTTGGGTTTTCAAGACGACTTTGAGGCTACATTGGATATGGGTTACACCCGTCCAATTCAGCGGGTTTCGGCAGATTTTTTGGAAGAAACGGCTTCATGGATTCACCTTCCTAAAGTGGTTCAAGTTTACCTTTCATCCGATGGAATGAATTTTCAATTGGCGGGTGAACTGACTAAAGATGATTTATTGGCAGATGGGGGAAGACGGGCCATCATCAATGTGGGCGGACTTTCAGGTCGGTTCATTAAAATTGTTGCGAAGCATCCTGGAAAAATTCCTGATGGAATGCAAGGAGCTGGGGAAACGGCTTGGTTGTTTGTGGATGAAGTATTGGTAGATTGATGACTTGGGAAGAAGTTAAACAACGCTCCATTCTCGATTTTTCTTCAACAGCTTTGGAAGTTTTCCGCTTTCAGTGGGAAAATAATACCGTTTATCGGGAATTTTGCGACGCCTTAAAGATTCGGGTTGACCAAATTACCTCGGTAGAAAAAATTCCTTTTTTACCCATCGAAACCTTTAAAAACAGGAAAGTAGTTACGGGAAATTGGCCCGAATCTACTCGGTTTACCTCTTCGGGTACTACAGGCCAAGTGGCATCCATCCACTCCATTCGATTTCTTCAAGATTACCTTTCTATTTGCTTGGAATTGTTTGAAAATCAATTCGGATCTCTGTCAAATACCTCCATTTTTTCCCTTCTACCCGGTTATTTGGAACGTCAAGGATCGGGGTTGGTGTCCATGATGGAAGAAGTGATGAAGCATGCTGCCCAACCATCGGGATTTTATTTAAACCAGTGGGAGGCGTTGAATCAAGCCATTCAGGATGCAAGGCAAAAAGGGCATCGAATCATTCTACTCGGGGTAACGTTTGCCTTGTTGGAGGCCGCAGAAAATCAACGATTGACTTTGAATGCTGAGGATATCGTAGTTGAAACGGGTGGTATGAAGGGAAGAAGAAAAGAAATCACCCGAAATGAATTGCATGAGGTTTTGAAAAAGGGCTTGGGGGTGAGCCAAATTTTTAGCGAGTACGGAATGACGGAATTGATGTCGCAAGCGTACTTCCAACCCGAATCGGGAAGGTTCCTGCCAGCGCCATGGATGAAAATCTTGGTTCGAGATCCCTTGGCTCCTACGCAGTTGTTGGATTTTGGGCAAGCGGGTGGACTTCAAGTCATCGACTTGGGGAACCTGCAATCTTGTGCGTTTTTAGCAACGGGAGATGTGGGGAAAGTTTGGAAAGATGGGTCGTTTGAGGTGATGGGTCGTTTCGATGCGGCCGAGGTGAGGGGTTGTAATTTGCTGGTTCAATGATCAAAACGGTCGTTTCTCTTGGTCCATGTACAACACGTTCCATTTGTGACCGTCCAAATCGGTAAATCCGCAGCCGAACATCCATCCATCAATTTCGCTGGGTTCGCCGAAAACAGTACCGCCCAACTCTCGGGCTTTTTGGGCTTGGGCCACCACGGTTTCGCGGTTGGGCGCATCAATAGAAATTAAAATTTCATTGCCAAGGTGAAGATTAGAAACGGGTCCGCCGATAAAATTTTTAAAGATTTCTTGTTGAAAAAGCATCACAATAACCGGCTTGCTTCCCACCAACATCAAGGCTGAATTGGGGCCCTGGCTTTGGTCTTCCTGAAAGGAAAATCCCAAGGATTGAAAAAAAGATTTCGATTTTTGAACATCTTCAACAGGAAGATTTAACCAACATTCTTGGATCATTTTTTTTAGACAAGATAGGGATGAAACGGAAAGCGTGGACTAAAATTCTCTATTCCAAATGGTGAATGGGAAAGGTGGTTTGATTGAAATGGACTACTTCTCCGTTTTTTTTTCCTGCAAATGCTTGACCAATGGGAGATTGCAAGGAAACGACCATCCAAGGCTCTCCGTTGAACGTGAATTTTCCGAAGGGGATAGCAAAAAGTAATTGGAGCGTAGGAGTGATGACCAAAGAGCCCTGGGCAACCATTTGTTGAGGGCTTTCGGTTTGGATTTGTTGCAATTGATGAATTTGAAGAGCGATTTGGCCCTTTCGTTCTTGCAATTTGTTCAATTCTGCTTGGGCCATTTCTCGGGAAGTTTCATACTTGTCGCCCATGCTGCTTTTCGTATCGTTGTTTTTGGATTCTTCGATGGCAGCTAGATCCTTTTCAATGGATGCTTTTCGTTCTTCAAGTTCTTGAAGCAAGGCTTGTATGATGGAATTCTTTTTCACCCTTTATTCGCCAATTGCCCACAAGCAGCATCGATGTCTTTGCCGCGACTGCGGCGAACGGAAACCATGATTCCCAGTTTCCGAAGCGCAATGGCAAATCGATCAATGCGGTCCGAGTCAGATTTGGTAAAATCAACCTGATCGATGGGGTTGTATTCAATGATGTTCACCTTTGCGGGGAACTGTCGGCAAATTTTAGCTAACTCCCGAGCGTCCTGTTCCCCATCGTTGAAATGGTTGAAAGTGATGTACTCGAAGGTGATTTTGTTTTTCGTTTTTTGATAAAAATAAGTCAGTGCCTCCTCCAATACTTCCAAGCTGTTGGTTTCGTTGATCGGCATGATGGTGTTTCTTTTTTCATCGTTGGCCGCATGCAATGATAGGGCTAAATTGAAACGAACATCATCATCGGCCAACTTTCGAATCATTTTCGCAACGCCGGCCGTGCTAACGGTAATTCGGCTTGGCGACATTCCCAGGCCGGAAGGGGAGGTGAGGAGTTCAATCCCTTTCATCACGTTGGCGTAGTTGAGCAACGGTTCTCCCATGCCCATGAAAACGATGTTCGAAAGGTTCATGCCGTATTCCCGTTCTGCCAATTGATTGATGTGAACCACTTGATCAAAAATTTCTGCCGGATCGAGGTTGCGTTTTCTGGACATGTATCCGGTAGCACAGAATTTACACGTTAAACTGCATCCCACTTGCGAACTTACACATGCCGTCATTCGGTCTTCGGTAGGAATTAGAACCCCCTCAATAAAATGTCCGTCGTGCAGTTCAAACCTTAACTTAAAGGTTCCATCCGAACTGCGTTGGGATGTTTCAACCTTCATGGTGTTGAACAAAAAATTTGCGTTGAGTTTTTCTCTTAAACCTATGGAAAGGTTGGTCATGGAATCGAAATCTACAGATTTCTTTTTCCAAATCCATTCGAAAATTTGTTTCGCGCGAAATTTTGGTTCCCCCAATTCCACCACTGCATTTTCTAGTTCCTCCAACGAAAGGAGGCGAATATCTTTGTTCATCGGTTCGGGAATTGGTTGGCGAATTGGTCGTCGGTTAAGGATCGCAAAAAGGCTTCTAAATCAGCTTTTTCTTGAGCAGATAAGCCCAATGGTTTCGATAAACGATGATCGAGATTGATGGGATTTTTGATGAATTTTGAAGGGTTATCGTAGTATTCGATCACCTCCTTCAGCGTTTTAAACATGCCGTTGTGCATGTAAGGAGCAGTAACGGCAACATTTCTCAGTCCTGGAACTTTAAATTTCCCGATGTCTTTGGGATCATGGGTAATGGTGAAACGCCCGGAATCGTTCAACTCTTTGCCGTTGAAAAGGCCAATGTTCCAGAATTCATCTCCGGTAAAATCGGGTGTAAAATGGCAATCCAAGCATTTCGCTTTATCTGAACGGAAGACATTCCGTCCGCTGATTTGTTGAGGCGTTAATCCCCGTCCATTCAAAGTGTCGTCTTCCATCCAACGATCGTTGGGTGTATTGATGGTTTCCAAGCTTTTTTCAAATGCCGCAATGGCCGAAACAATGGTAGAAGAATCGGGCTGATGCTGGTAAACCTTTTGAAAGGCTTTGGAATAAAAAGGGTGCTTGGTAACCCGTTTCACCGCTTCTGAAAACTTTAGAGCCATCTCAAGTCCGTCTTGAACCGGGAAATGCATTTGGTGCTCCAAAGATGTTGCCCTTCCATCCCAAAAAAGGGATGCTCGAGAAGCGGTATTCATTACGGAAGGAGCATTTCTTTTGCCGAATGTTCCGTTCATTCCTTTGGAAAGAGGCACGGTATCGGCAAAGGCGAAGGTTTTGATGTGGCAAGAAGCACAAGAAATGGAGGAATCCAACGAAAGAATGGGGTCGTTAAACAACAATTCGCCCAAAACAACCTCATCCAGCGAATCGATGGAAGGAAATGAAAAAGCTTTTTTGGGTTTGCTTTCGATCTCTTTTGTCAAAAAATTCGATGAGAAAACAATGAAAAAAGCTGCAACAACCGAAAAAAAGAAGCCGATTTTCATGGAGCAAAGGTAATTTTTTTTTGACGGGTGTCAAATTTTGTGGTAGAAGTTTAGCAATTTTGAAAAAAAAACTTAACTTAGTGTTTTGTAAACCAACCCTCATGAAGAAACTAGTTTTACTTTTCTTTCTTTCATTCTTCTCCTACGAGATTTTTGCTTCTCACATTGCTGGAGCAACCATTTATTATGATCCCATCAGCAGTAACCAGTACCGAGTAACCTTGGTTCTTTACCGGGATTGTTCGGGAATTACCTTGGGAATTACCTCTGCCCCCATCACTTGGAGGAGTCGATGCGGGCAAACCGGTACCTTCAACGTTAACCTTCAGAGTACGGGTTCAACCAACCGCGCACTGCCCGATGAGTGTAAACTAAACTTACCGCCAACGACTTGTGAGGGAGGTACTCGTTACGGATTGGAGAAATTTGTTTTCTCTGGAATTTGGACCGTGCCAACAAACGTACCATTCAACTGTCGTCAATTCGTTTTTGGTCACCAAGTTCAATGTTGCCGTAACACCAACGCAACAACCAACTCCGGAGACGCTTACGTAGAATCGTACTTGAACGATACCTTGGTTCCAAAAAATTCCAATGCACGTTCTCAAAATTTCTATCTTCCAGGATATTGCGCTGGTCAGCCCATTGAATTTGACCTTGGTCCATTCGATCCAGATCGCGACTCACTTTCCTTCTACATGGTTCCTGCGAAAACAGGTCCTGGAGCATTCAATATCAATGCAACTGGCGTAAACGTAATGTACAATGCAGGTAGAACATTTCAAGCTCCAATCGCCCTTCAACCGGGAACAAACATTCGAATTGATTCCACCCGCGGGATTATGTACATCACACCAACCCCCGCCATTCAGATCGGAATTTTTGCATTCATGGTTCAAGATTGGCGATTGACTAGAGTTGATAGTGCTACCGGGCAAAAAACATGGGTTTTGGCGGGCACGAATAACCTAGATCTTCAGTATTATTTCCAAAATACTCCGGCCTATTGCGATAATGTTCGTCCTAATTTCCGCCCCAACAACTTCACTGTTGACTGTTTTACAGATTCCATTCCCCTTACTTTTAACGTAGATGTAACCTGCAACACGGTTACTACCGATGCAACGGAGTTCCGTTTGTTGGCTCCCTCCAACCAACAAATTCCCATGCTTTGGGCTCAACCCATTCTTTGCAATCAAATTTCAAGTCCGGGGATTTTCAAAACCCGAAACATGCTCCTTAAATTCCGTAATCCACTCAATCGAAATGGAGTGTACAAACTTTACGTGAAAAAAGGACGCGATGGTGATACGTTCGGTAACAAGTGTAAGAAATTCATGAATGAATTCGATACCATTCGAATTGTGGTGAACAATTGCTACGAGTACAACGATCCCCAAGATCTATTGAACGTTACAGTTGATTCCATTACGAATAAAGGCGTATTTGTGGAATGGGCTGACCCCAGTGCCGCTTTGGATTACAACTACTTCAAGTCATTCAATATTTATAAGAAAGCTTCAGCTTCAGACCCCTGGTCTTTGATCCATGAAGAAACCAACCCTGCTGTTCGAATCTTCAAGGATAACGACATCAATGTAGATAAAGATACGGCGCTGTATACCATCACCGTAACTTTGAGAACGGGAGTTGAAACACCAATCAACGATTCCATTTATAACATTCACTTTACCTACGATCCCAATAATATCCCCGATGAATTTAAGGCAAATATTTCTTGGAATCAGTACGTAGGTTGGAATAGCCCTTCGTACACCGTTCAAATTTCTCCAGAGTTTACTCCTCCAGCATTTACTACTACTTCTCCAGTGATCAATACCACCTCTTTGGGTGATTCCTTGGTGAAACCTTTGGAAGCTGGAAAGTACCTTGTTCGTGTTATTTCCGACCAAGTGGGCGGTGCTCAAAAAAGAACGTACTCCAACTGGGTTGGATTTGAAGTGCCCGTTCGTCAATTGAAAACCTATAACGTTATTACCCCAAATGGCGATGGTGCAAACGATCTTTTTGAAATCGATGGCTTGAAGTTCTGGCCACGTACCAAATTAACCATTTACAATCGTTGGGGTCAACCGGTTTACAAATCAGAAGACTATCAGAACGATTGGGGAACCGATGCTTCTGAAGGAACCTATTTTTATTTGGTAGAACCATCCAGCGGAAAGAACATCCAAGGAGTTCTAAAAGTGGTAAAATAAAATCTACGGGTGGCGAAAGCCACCCTTTTTTTTGATGCACATTTCCCCCATTATCCTCTAAACTCCATTTCTTTTTTGGCTTGCGTATTTGGGAAGTCGGATGGAAGTGTTAGAATTTCAATAAGTAAAAAAGGGAGCAACTTGCTCCCTTTTTTACTTATTGAAACGGTGTTATTCCGAAAAATACTGAAAGAAGTAGGGAATGGTTTTGATCCCTTGGTAGAAGTTAAACAAACCATAGTGTTCATTGGGGGAATGGATTGCATCTGAATCCAGTCCGAAACCTAATAGTACGGTTTTGATGTTTAATTTTTCTTCAAACATGGCCACAATGGGGATGGATCCACCTGAACGTACTGGAAGAGGTTTTTTTCCGTAGGTCATTTCAATGGCCTTGCTTGCAGCATGGTATGCTTTTGAATCGATGGGTGTAACGGCTGGAAATCCTCCGTGGTGGGGATGCACCGCTACTTTTACGCCCGATGGAGCAATGGATTCGAAATGGGCTTTGAACAATTGGGTAATTTCGTCGGGAGTTTGATGCGGCACTAATCTCATGCTAATTTTTGCATAAGCTTTCGATGGGATAACCGTTTTGGCTCCATCTCCGGTATAGCCGCCCCAAATGCCGTTTACATCCAACGTTGGTCGGGTGGCGGCTCGCTCGAGGGTATGATACCCGTCCTCTCCAGCAATATCGGGTAGGGCCAAAGCTTTTTTGTATTCTTCCAAATTGAAAGGAATTTCCTGAATGAGTTTTCGCTCATCATCGCTTAACTCTTCTACCGAATTGTAAAATCCTGGAATGTTGATTTTCCCTTGTTCATCTTTTAAGGAAGCAATCATTTCGCACAGTACATTGATGGGATTGGCAACGGCCCCTCCATACAATCCAGAATGCAAGTCACGATTGGGGCCGGTTACTTCAACCTCCAAATACGATAATCCCCTCAATCCCATCGTAATGGATGGAACATCGTTCGAGATCATTCCGGTGTCGGAAATCAAAACCACGTCTGCTTTTAGACGGTCCCGATTCGCTTCCACAAATGGACCAAGGTTAATCGATCCTACTTCTTCTTCTCCTTCCAATAAGAATTTAACGTTGCAGGGCAATGTTTGGGTAGCGATCATCGCTTCGAATGCTTTGATGTGCATGAACATCTGTCCTTTGTCGTCGCAAGCACCTCGAGCGAAGATGGCTCCATCGGGATGAATATCGGTTTTGCGAACAACAGGTTCAAACGGAGGAGTGGTCCATAGTTCGAAGGGCTCTGCAGGCTGAACATCGTAGTGGCCATAAACCAAAACTGTAGGTAGAGAAGGATCGATGATTTTCTCACCGAATACAATGGGAAATCCATCTGTTGGGCAAATTTCTACATTATCAGCCCCCAAACTTTCCAATTGTTTTTTTAGAAAGTCGGCCGCTTCATAGACATCCTCGCTGTAACTCGGATTGGCACTGACCGATGGAATTCTTAAAAAAGTAAACAATTCTTGTAAGAATTTCTCTTTGTGGGTTTCGATGTAGACTGCTAAATTTTCCATTTTCTTTAGATTTTTAAAAAAATTGTCATGTTTTGACAAACTTGTTTTTTTATATTCTTAAGTTTACGTAAATTTACAACCTAAATCGATGCATTATGAAAAAGTATTCAAATTTAAAATTCCATTTGGAAGAGGCTGGTACGCCCATTGTTACCATGACTTTTGCTGAAATGGGACAGGTATTGGGTTTCCCATTGCCTTCATCCGCCGGAAAGTTCAAAAATTGGTGGTCCAACACCCGCAGCGGACAATCTTCTGCATGGCAGGAAGCCGGTTACAAAGCCGATGCAAAGTCGTTGGTTTTTGATGAGAACGCGGAAGGTCGTAAATTCGATCAGTACCAAATTTCGTTTGTTCGTCGCGGACGTCAAATGTATTCAAACGTAAGTGAAGGTTCTTCAAATGCCGGAAACGATTTGAAAAACATGCATCTGATTGCTGAGGCCATCTTAGGTTTCGATGAATTGTTGCAACTAGGGCACATCAACAAGAAAGATTTCGAGAAAGTTCGTGATCGTGCGTTGAGCTTCCTATAATCGAGGAATCATTTCTAGATTTATAAAGGGGCTTTATTGCCCCTTTTTTATTAGAGTATTGATAGGTTACAGCAAGCGAAATAAAGCGGTAAGCCTACGGTAATATTAATCGGGAACGTTACCGTTAATGCCATGGGCAAGTAAATTCCAGGATTAGATTTTGGAACATTAATTTTCATGGCTGCCGGTACCGCGATGTACGATGCACTTGCGGCTAAAACCGAAAAAATAAATCGGTCGCTTACGTCTGAGGTAATAAATCCACTCAGAATGGCGACCGCACAACCGTTGATGATTGGGATCAATGCGGCGAAAGCGATGGGGAACCACCCAAATTCAAAGAAAGATTTGATTTTTCGCCCGCTACTGATTCCCATATCTAACAAGAAAATTGCTAAAAAACCTTTGAATAAATCATTGGTAAATGGCTTGATTCCTTCTGCTTGCTTCGCATCAGCCAAGTAACCAATAACCAAACTTCCGATGATGAGCAAAACGCTTCCATTTACCAACGAATGTTTAATCACTCCCCACTTGCTTCCCGTTTCCAATTCTTTTTGGTCGTAGATGGAAATTAAAATAATCCCAACCATGATGGCGGGCGACTCCATTAAGGCCATAATGGCAACCATTCTTCCGTTTAGTTCAAGCTGTTGGGTTTCTAAAAATGCCACGGCTGTAACAAAAGTTACGGCACTCACCGAACCGTACGCCGCCGCAATAGCTCCTGAATCAGCAATACTGAGTTTGCGCTTCAAAATAAAAAAGGTGTATGCGGGAATGATCATCGATAGAAAAACCCCGAAAAGAATGCTGTAGAATACCTGAGCATCTAAAACTTCGTGCGATAATTCCTGCCCTCCTTTGAATCCGATGGAGAACAACAAATACAGGGAAATAAATTTAGAAGAGTTTTTCGGTATAGCTAGATCGCTTTTTACCCATACCGCAAACAGGCCCAATGCAAAAAAAAGAAGCGCTGGATTGGTAAGGTTTTGCAAAAGAAAATCAGTATTCATGGGTTACAATTTGAACAATACATGGGATCCTCTTTGATTTTTCCATTAGGATTTCGGTTAACGACTTCATGTTGGCAAAAATCACAAACAAGAATGGAACAAAGGATAGATTCAGTAGGGGAGTTGCACCACTCGCAAGGAAGGCCTCGTTCAACCTTTCTCTGGGAGAAGCCAGGGTAGTGGCACTTCGGACATTCCGATTGGAGATGTTTTAGAAAATTGGAAAATCCAATTCGAATATTCGCCATTCGGGTAGGATTGTTCATCGCTCGCATATCGCTTTCAACCATAACATTGTTTCCTAAAGTTCTGTAAACGGAAACGAGGGTTTTCCAATCAAAAATATCCTTGAAAATTTCCACTTCTTCGTCAACGGTTTTTTTGAGAATAATGCCATGGCTTGGGAATTTAATCCGGTGGCAAAATTCAACCAATTGTTGTTCGGTTTCTATGGATTCAACCTGGAAATTGGTGTGTTGGGAAGAATAATGAAAATAGAATTTTGAACTTGAAGCCCGATCCAGAAGAATAAACGATTCCTGATGTTGGGGAACCCACGGAAACAACGGGTGAGGTCCGAAACTCCCTTCCGTTGCGATAAACAGGGAATGATAGGAATTTGAAAAGCCCAGCTTGCATTTTTCTTCCAACGTTTCCGTTACTGTCAGATTTCTGGGAATTTCTCCGGAAAAAGTTCCAAGCCCATCGGTATCTGCTTCAATAACCAAGGTTTCCAAGATGTTGTTTTGGTGTAAAATTGGAAAAATGGCAAGGTCTTTCTGATGTTTAGAAACCAAGGTCCAAGGTGTGTTTTGCCAGTTTTTCCAGGTTGGAAACCGTTTCATTTTGGTTGATTATGGATACAAAAATGCCCACCCCGGCATCCTTTTTTCGAGGAAGCACAAAGTGGGCATGTTGTTCTTAATGGATCTTATTGGCCTTGCCCTAATGAATAGGAACGTACACCGTTGAAAGAATACAAATTCTCGGTTTTTACCACATCAATTCCATGGTTATCAGCTTGATTCAATAAATCAATGATGTCTAACTTGCTGATTCCATTCCCTTCAGATGGCTTGAAACGGCAACGCCAGTGGTCGGTACAGAAGGTTTCTTTGAATCCATTCGGCCATACTTTAATTCCACGATTGGTAATCATGGATAAAGAAATGCTAGGGTGTTGGATATGTTTCATGATTTCTGCCAATTGGTTTGGATCGGTTCCGCTCCAGTGGATGAACAAATCAACTCCTTCCAAATCTTTCTTTTGGGCCGGCTTGCGATGGTACGTTGGAAGAATCATTTTTTGGTCTTTGGAATAGCTAACGCCTTTTAAAATTTGAGGTTTTCCTCCCAAATTTGCGATCACCGCTTCTGCAAATTCTTTGGTTCCAACTTTTTCTTTACTTACTCCATCCTTGAAAATATCATACGTGTGAATTCCATCTTCAATGGTTTTTAACCAAGCATTTTGAATGTTTTCAGCGATATCATTTTGGCCTAAGTGGCTTAACATCATGATGGCACCTTGCAATAAACCCGATGGGTTGGCCAAGTTTTGACCAGCGCGTCGAGGTGCAGAACCGTGAATAGCTTCGAACATGGCGCACTCTTCACCGATATTAGCCGATCCTGCTAATCCTACCGATCCTGCAATTTGGGCAGCAACGTCGGAAAGAACATCTCCATAAAGGTTCGGCATAACAATCACATCAAAAATCTCTGGAGTATCGGCCAATTTTGCAGCACCGATATCGATGATCCAGTGTTCGTTTTCAATTTCTGGATATTCTTTGGCAATTTCATCGAACACTTGGTGGAACAAACCATCGGTTTGTTTCATGATGTTGTCTTTGGTGAAACACGTTACTTTTTTACGGTTTTGAACGCGAGCATATTCAAACGCATAGCGAACAATTTTTTCGCAACCTGGGCGGCTAATCAATTTCAAACATTGAATCACCTCGTCGGTTTGTTGGTGTTCAATGCCTGCGTACAAATCTTCTTCATTTTCACGAATGATCACCACATCCATGATCGGATGTTTGGTGTTTACAAAAGGATGTAGGCTCAAGCAAGGACGAACATTGGAATACAAACCCAAGAATTTACGGGTAGTAACGTTCAAGCTCTTATATCCACCGCCTTGTGGAGTGGTGATGGGCGCTTTCAAAAACACCTTGTTTTTGCGAATGATATCCCAAGATTCATCCGAAATACCCGAAGTATTGCCAGAAAGGTAAACTTTCTCTCCAACTTGAATTTCGTCTACTTCAATTTGAGCTCCAGCAGCTTTGAGAATGTTGAGGGTGGCATCCATAATTTCTGGACCAATTCCATCTCCTTTTGCAACGGTAATGCGTGTCATGATTTTTAAAGTTTGATGCTGCAAATTTCCGAAGTTTTGTTCATTTCATTTCATTTATATTTGCAATCAAAAGCATAAAAAAAATTTATGAAGTACACCCTTCATCAGCTTCAAATTTTCAAGTGTTTGGTTGAAACTGGCAGCATAACCAAAACGGCACAGGTTTTGAATTTATCGCAGCCCGCTATTTCCATTCAATTGAGGAATTTGCAAAATCAGTTCGATTTGAATTTGTATGAAACGTTGGGGAAACAAATCTTCATCACCGAATTTGGACGAGAAATTGCGGCTTCAGCCGAGGAAATCATTCGGCAGGTGGAGGCCATCAATTACATTTCGAGTAGATACAAGGGGCACTTGGCCAGCAAGTTAAGGATTTCTGTGGTTTCAACGGGAAAGTACGTGATCCCCTTTTTTTTAAAGGATTTTCTCGATCGGCACCCATCGGTAGAATTGGTTTTAGACGTAACGAACAAAGCCAAAGTTGTTGACGCTTTGGAATCGAATGAAGCCGATTTTGCGTTGGTTTCTTTGTTGCCCGCCAAACTGAAAGTGGAATCGATCCCGCTTTTGAAGAACAAATTGGTGTTGGTGGCCAATGAAAACTTTGAACTTCCTTTGAACGGGGTATTCCCGAATGATTTTTCGAAGTTACCGGTTATTTTGAGAGAGAAAGGATCGGGAACCCGAGAGACCATGGAAAGATTTTTTCAACGAAACGAAATTCTGCTGAAGAAACCGTTGGTATTAACCTCCAATGAGGCCGTTAAGCAGGCAATTTTGGCTAATCTTGGAATTTCCATTATGCCAATGATTGGAATAAAAAGTGAGTTAGACCAGAAATTGGTAAAGGTTATTCCTTGCAAAGGGTTGCCCATTGAAACCGAATGGAGTTTAATTTGGATGAAAGGAAAGGCCCTAAATCCAACGGGATTGGCGTTCAAGGAATACTTGGAACAAGGCAAAGAGGAGATCATTCAAAAGCATTTCAGCTGGATGTGAATTTTAGGACTTCTGAACCCGATTTCCTCGCTACGCTCGGAGGGCCTAAATGGAAAAATTTAGCCATTGGTGAAGTTGTTGTTTTTATTCCTTCCAGGAAATGGGAAACGTTTATAAACGTTTAATTCATTGACAATGTGGTGGATAAATTTTAGCTTTGTGCTATGGGGAGGTCCCGAATCATTTCGGGATAAAATACGTGGCGGCCCCCTGGGGAACGAGTGTTTTTTTTCTTTTTTTTAACCGATAGAATTTTATTAAATAGGATTTTGAAATGGAGATTCCCCAACAATTGTACTTGATCCATACCATCTCTCGAACCATATTGAATCACTACACAACCATTTTAAACTACTTTGATAACCGATCAACAAACGCATCTGCAGAATCGTTTAACGCAAAAATTAAAGCATTCCGAACCCAGTTCAGAGGAGTGAAAAACGTTGAATTTTTTCTTTACCGATTAACTAAAATTTATGCCTAGTCCCCAACAATTATACTTGATCCCATTTCCATCCGTTCTTGAAAGTAAACTTTCAGCACTCCTGGAAATGTAAAAAGCCAGTCTTTCGACTGGCTTTTCTTCGTAGCGGGGACAGGACTCGAACCTATGACCTCTGGGTTATGAGCCCAGCGAGCTACCAACTGCTCCACCCCGCAATGCTTTGGGATTGCAAAGGTAAGGAAAAATCATTCCCTTGCAAGAAAAAAATCAAATTTTTTGAAGGGCCGTCACCAAATTTTCCCAAGAGTACTTTTTCTTTTCTTCCTGAATGCCTTCCAAGAATTCGTTTTCCCGTTGGTTATCAAAGAAATCCAAAATAGAATCGGCAATGGCGATGGGTGTTTTCTCTACGCAGTACCCTACTTTTCCGTGAGGTACTGTTTCTTCCAACCCTCCAACATTCGTGGCCAACATCGGTTTTTCGAAATGATACGCCACCTGCGTTACTCCACTTTGGGTGGCGGAATGGTAGGTTAAAGCGATCAGATCAGAGGCAGAAAAGTAATCGGCTACCTCCGAGTTGGGAATGAATTCATGTCGGCGAACAATTAAATCTTCCAATTGATGTTGTTCAATGAGGGAATTGTAATGTTCCGGACTGTCGTAAAACTCCCCAGCAATGAGCAAACGAATGGATCGGTTTCGGAAACGTGGGTCGGCAAAAGCCTCCAACAACAAATCCAATCCTTTGTATTTGCGGATGAATCCGAAAAAAAGAACGTATTGATGGTTGGGATTCAATTGAAGTTTCTCAATGGCTTGCGGTTTTGGTACCAATGAACCAAAATTATCGTACAAAGGATGCAAACACAGTTGTGCTCTTGGATTCGGAATGAAGGTTTTTAAGTCGGCCATCACGGTTTCCGACATGGTGATGAAGGCGTGAAACGACTTCAAGAAGTACGAATTCAGCGGTTTGGAAAACGGAAATTTTTCGTGGGGGATGATGTTGTCCGTTATCGCAACCAACTTGGTTTTCTTGCTTTTTTTTCGAACTATTCTGGCAATGGTTCCAAGTGCAGGCGCCATGAAGGGCATCCAATACCTGAAAACCACCAAATCAGGTTTGCGTTTTGCAATGTATTTGGCGGTTTTGAACCAACTCAAAGGCCCCACCGAATTGATGCTGGTATGAATGAAAATATCGTCGGGTGGGGCTTCATCGGAAAACTGGGTTTTACCTGGAAACAACACCTTGGGATATTGAAGCGAAAAACTGATCAGCTCGCAATCGTTGCCCGATTCCAAAAACGCCCTTGCCAACCGTTCATTGAAGGTAGCTAAACCTCCCCGAAGCGGGTAGGCGGGACCAACGATCATCACTTTACTCATCTACGCGCAACCGCTCGGAAATCTGATAATTGTTTCGGTTCACCGCAAAACGGCTCACCAACTCGCCAATGAATCCGGCCAAAAACAGCTGCGTGCCGATGATCATGGCCGTTAACGAAATAAAGAACCAAGGATTTTCGGCTACCAACCTCGCTGGAACATCTGAAAAGTAAATGCTGTAAAATTTTTGTCCCAAAATCCCCAACATAGCTAGAAATCCAACTAAGAAAGTTAAAGAACCCAATGTGCCAAAAAAGTGCATGGGCGCATTACGGAACTTGCCAACAAAAAAGATGGAGAGCAAGTCGAGAAAACCTTTCACGAAACGATCCAATCCAAACTTGGTGGTTCCGTATTTCCGGGCGCGGTGCTGAACCACTTGTTCTTCAATGCGTTTGAATCCAGCCCATTTGGCAATAACCGGAATGTAGCGGTGCATTTCTCCGTACACCTCAATGGATTTTACCACCTCCTTGCGGTAAGCCTTCAACCCGCAATTGAAATCGTGCAAGTTGTGGATGCCACTCATGCGTTGGGTAACCCAATTGAAGAATTTGGAAGGAATGGTTTTGGAAATGGGGTCGTAACGCTTCTTTTTCCAACCGGAAATGAGATCCAATTTCTCATTTTTGATGCGGTGGTAAAGAATCGGAATTTCATCCGGACTGTCTTGCAAATCGGCATCCATGGTAATTACCACATCGCCTTCAACGGCTTGAAAGCCAGTATTGAGTGCGGCAGATTTACCGTAATTTCTTCGGAAGCGAATGCCGCGAACGGTGGAAAATCGTTGACCAAGTTCCTGAATAACCTCCCAAGAGCGGTCGGAACTTCCGTCATCAACCATGATCACTTCGTAGGTTAGCGATTCTGCAATACAAACCCGATCAATCCATTCCATCAATTCTGGAAGGGATTCATCTTCATTAAATAGGGGAATAACAATGGATAAGTCCATAATAGATTTAGGCGTCGAACATCGGACGCTTTTTGCGAGTAAAAATAGAGATGATAGCGCAAATGAATGCGCCGAAAATAACTGAGCCAACAAGTTGCTTCAAAATGGAAACGATGTTGAAACCGAAATCCTGGTTTTCAATTTCTCGTATTGCCTTATTGATGTCTTTGGATGAAACATTCGCAGTTTCCATCCATTGTTCCGTAACTTCTATACTGGCTTGCTTCACAATTTCAATGGATTCTGGCGCGATCACATAATTGTAAATCGCATTGAATGAAATGGTTAGTAAACTGGCAATGGAAAAGATGATGACTCCCTCTAAAAAGCTCTGTCCGTAGGTAATAAACCCTTCTTGTTGTGCTTTTTTTCCATTGATTCCGAGAATAAGGATGGTTGCCATCAACACCAAATTTATAATCATGCTCATGAAAAAGTTTCTTACCGGCCAATCTGGACCCAAAAGGGTATTGATGAGGATGGTTAGAAGTACGGAAACTCCACCCAAGATGAGGCCCCAACGTACGAAATTGATTTGAAATAATCCGGTTGTGTTCATGATGCTTTTTTTCTGAAGAATGCCGCGGCAAACAATGCGAATATAAACTGAATTGCCGATGATTTGATGAAATAATCCAAAACCAAATTGGTGGAGGTTGTTTTTCCTAAATCGTTGATCAAATCGAAATAGGCTTTTTCACCGTGGTTTTTGATGATTCCTGCCTTTTGGGCCTCAAATTCGGAGCTCATTTGGTGGATGTATTCCTGAACAATTTCGGGTTGAGCTTGCATCATAAAATAAAGGGAAATGCTAGCAATGTTGGTGCCGATCAAGGCCGTTAAGAGTCCCGTAACCACGCCTTCACCCGTACCAATGTAACCACCGTTTATTTTTTGCTTTCGGTAGGAAATCGCAAACAAAACCATGATCACGGGAATGGAAATGGATAAAAAGGTGTAAAAAGGATGAAACGGATTGATGTCGTTCAGTTGTTCGTAGGCGAAAAAAGCCAAACTAATTCCTCCCGAACACAACCCCGTCCACCAAGCCGTTTCAAACAATACTTTGCGAATCATGGAATTACTTTAGTCCTTCAACAAAACCACGAATCATGGCGAAAACCGCTTGCTCCTCTTCCAAAGAATCGGCGTATTTCGCCAATTGGGCTGTAGCAAATTCCAATTCTTCTGGGTAGTAGAACAACACGAACAAAGGAATAAACATGGATCCCAAGGGCGATTCGTCTTTCTTCTTCATCAAAACTTCCATCATGGGCGGGAAGGCAGAATCAATTTGATTGCGCAATAAAATAACCTCGCGGTAGATTTCGTGCTCGTCTTGAAACTCGTCTTCATCGACCAATAAAAAATCATCCAAATAGTCGTCTAACGATATTTCAGACTCGGTATCTACCGCTTCAGCCAAATACAACAACAAGTTCAACAACTCGCTGCCTTCTTCGGCAAAAGAATCTTCAATGGCTTCCCATTCTTCCGTTTCAAAAAACTCCTCTGAAATTTGAGATCCCTTGAAAATGAATTCAGTAAGAAGCAAATCGAACAAATACGAGCCGTAAGGCAGGCAATTGGGGTGATTCACCAACCACTTCTGCAAGAGGGCTTGGGCTTCCAATTCTTTTCCTGTTTCCATGGAAAAAACGCCTTGAATGCCTTGAATTTCTTCGTTGGTGAGTTGAACTTGGGCGGCAAACGATTGAAAAGCGGCCGGGATGGGACTATTAGACATATAAAATGGATTTGTTGTTGTTGATGATGCCCGCTACCGTGTGTTGAAATGATCGATCGAACAGCGGGCTATTCGAACTGATGGATAAATTATCGGAATGTTTGAAAACCGATGGTCGATTCAAGGCGATTAAACTCAATTCGGCCGGACGTCCTTCTTCAATGTGTGCGCCCTGAAGGCCGAATGCCTCGCGAATGCCGGTAGACCATGCCCGGCTAACCACATCGAGGTCAAACAGTTCTAAGGATAACAAAACAGCCGTTTGCAATCCTATTGCACCCGGTTGAGCCAATCCGAATTCGCAGTATTTGTGGTCGAAATTAACCGGCTGGTGGTTGGAAACCAAATGATCGATGCTTCCATCCTTTACGCCTTCCAATAAAGCAGCCCGATCGTCAGATCCGCGAAGCGGTGGTAGAAGTTTAAAATTTGTATCAAATCCTGCTAAATCTTCGTCACAAAAAATCAAATGCTGAAGATCAACCGAGCAAGTAACATCCAAACCTTGGTTTTTCGCTGCGCGAATCAATTGAACCGATTCACGGGTTGAAACGGTGGGAATATGCAATTTTCCACCGGTATAAGTCAAAATGGATAAATCCCTCTGAATTTGAATCGTTTCAGCCAAACTTGGAATTCCCTTCATGCCGAGTTGGGTAGACATCACGCCTTCGTGCATTTGCCCGAACGGAGAAACCGAATGATCCAATGGGAAACTAAAAATCCTTTTTCCCGTATGCTGAGAGTACTCCAATCCGCGAATGAGCAAACTCGAATCTTGGATCGATTTTTCGGGATTGTAAAAACCAACTGCCCCGGCTTCGTCCATTTCCATCAAAGGAGCCAGTGTTGATTCCTTCAACAATAGACCAAGAGGATACAAGGTACACGGCTGTCCGGCAGCAGATCGAATTTGATATTCCACCCCCGTTTTATCTTGAACAGCAGGGGAGGTGTTGGGAAGTGAAAATACTCCAGTAAATCCTCCGCGAGCCGCTGCCGATAAACCAGATTCTAACGTTTCTGCATCTTCAAATCCAGGCTCTCCCAGAAAAGCTTGCCCGTCGATAAAGCCGGGAAATACAGCAAGACCAGGATGAGAAACCACTTGGAAATGATCTTCTGCCTCGATCGAGCCAATTTTTTCAATGATTCCATTCCGAATGAGAATATCCTGAACGGTCCCATGAAAAGAACTTTGAGGGTCGATGATGCGAGCTGAACGAATGAGGGTTGTATTCATTTTCGAGATAAGAACCATTCAAATCCTAAAAGAAGAAATGCTGCACCCAGCATCCAACGCGAAGCGGTAGATTTGATGGGAGGAGAATGGCCGAGTAAACTGCCCTTCTTGGCTTCAACAATTTCAAATAGGTTGAAATGGTGTTGGTTTTTTAAAGTTGTTAGGTCGTCTTCATTGGGAAACTTCAATTGAGATTCGAACGTGGGAACGTTGAATGCAAAACCCAATTCTTGGTTGTAACGGTAAAAACCGGGCTCATTGGGGACTTGGGAAAAGTCCAATTGAGCATTTCCATTGAAAGAAGTTTGAATGGGAATGATGGTATCTCTGTTTGAAGTTAATTCGATGGGCTTTTGGGATGAATAGGGAAGGGAAGTGACGAATTTTGCCCCTTGGCCCAATCGGAAAGATGGGGGAGAAGCGGCATTGCCCTGCAACGCTGTTTGATAAATAAAAGGAACAAACAGGGCATTTTGCGTAAAGTCGGAAGAAGCGGTAGTTAGATCGGCTCCGGAAACGAAAACCTGACTGCCTTGCACCGAGAATCGACTCATCCACGACTCTCCGTTTCCGGATTTGAAGATGGGTACTCCCGAACCTCCAACAGGTTTCCATGAAATTAATGATGGCCAACGGGTATTTTGTGGAATCTTTGAAAAAACACCTCGGAAAATAGGATCTTCCAATTCTACTTTTTCGGTTGTTGAAGCTCCTTGAATGTTTCCTAATTGGATTCCCCAAGAGGCTAAAATTGCTTCGTTTTGGGTGTTCTTACCTGAAAAATACACCAACGATTTTCGCTGTTCGAGAAACGATTGAAGCGCATCCTTTAGTCCCATATTCCAGGAGGGAATACCTTGGATAAAAATGGCATCGAACGTATTGATTCGGTCGTAGGGGATGTTTCCAGGCGATGCAATTTGGGTGGTAAACCCATCGTTTTCGTTGAGAATGAGTCGAATTTTTTGAGCGATGTTGTTTTCGGCAACAACCAAAACAGGAACTTTGCGGTTTACCTGAGCTGCGAGGGTGAAGCGATTGTCGAACTCGATGGGTTGATCGTCGATTTCCAAGGTGAAATCGTGCCAGCCGGCCTGATTGGGACGGAACGACAAAGTGTCGGTGGTTTTTTGGCCGGCCTTCACCGAAAACTTTCCCGATGCCAAAAGTTGGTCGCCGCTTTTCAAGCGGATGTTTTTTTCTTTCTGATCGATCTCTCCTTCGTTCACGATTTGGTAAACGATGGAAACCGGACGGTTCAATCCCAAAACCGGAGTTGAAAACCAAGCGGAATCGATAAAAATGTTGTTTTGTTCTTCGGCTTTTAGTACTCCGGCCAAAATTCGGATGGAAGAATCGTTGGAAAACGAACCCCATTGAGATTTTTGAAAATCGCTGAACAAGAATATTTTACGTCCGTTAACCGGTGCGTTGGCCAATCCTTCTTTCAACTTCTGAATCGCTTGAGAAATGGTTTTGGATGCATTGGTGTACGTCATTTGATCGATCGCTTCCAATGCCTCTTCTTTCGATCTCAAACGAATGGTAGGGGCAGAGTTTCCGAAACATGTAAGCAGATAGCGGGTGTCGGCTGGTCTTCCTTGGATCACTTCTCGGGCAGCCTCTTTCGCCATTTCCAACAACGGTCCTTCTTTGCCTTCGGCACTCATGGAAGGAGAATTGTCGATGAAAATTCCAACGGCTTCCCGTTTCCCTAATTTGGGAGAAGCGCCGAGGAAAGGTTTGGCGAAGGCCAAGGTTACTAGAATAATCAGTAGGCAACGAATCAACAGCAGCAACCATCGTTTAAGATTGCGGGTAGAGCTTTGTTGTTGAACCAAGTTTTTGAGCAAGCGAACGTCGCTGTACGCAACGGTAACCGACCTTCGAAAATCGAAAAGGTGAACCAGAATTGGTACGGTAAGTGCCAATAATCCCCAAAGTGCAGCTGGATTTGCGAATCCCATTCTAAGCTTCAAAGATACATCGGATCATCGAATAATTAGTTCATCAGCAAAAATCCAAGCTTGACCGCCAGCGCCCAAATGCCAATCCGGTAATTTCCCGTAGTTTTTGGCCTTTAGCTTTACGTATTGAACGTTTTTAAAATCTACCTTGGCTTCTAAAACCCGTTTCATGTTGGTTTCATTTCGCAAATCGTTGGAAAAAGTAAAGGTTTGCGGAGCCGAAAACGATTTGCCATCGGTAGAAGTTGAAATTTCAATGGAACTTGGCAGAACAATCCAAGCACCGATGTGCTGCAAACAACTCAAACCGATGCTGGAAACTGAAGTTACTTTTCCAAGAGCAACGGTCGCTTCTAAATCGGTTTGCGTGCCTTGCCATCCACCGGCATTGAAGGCGTTTCCTCCCCGAATTCCATCAATTAATGCTTCTTTTCCGCCACCGTTGTACATTTTACTGTATTCGTAATTCAGTTGAATGCTGCGAAGAGAATCTCTTTTGAAAAATTGTGCTTCAGCAACGGGAGAGAATAGGGTGTCGGTTCCTTCCAATACCCGGTAAGCCTTCGCAAAGACGGTGTTGGGTTGAAACAATACCATGGAATTGCCAACCGAAGGTTTCCAATTTTTCCCATCGGTAGAAACCAACATCGGCAATTGTTGAATGCTTTCCAATTGAATCGAGATGGATTCGGTAAAGGTCATGGAAGGGGAATGAATGACGGGTACAGCCACATAAGGAACGTCAATCTTTTTGGTTTTTCTTGTGGCCGTTTCGGTATTTTCCTTTTTACGGTAATCCAACGTACCACCTTCCCGAAGAAGGTCGTGCGAAAGAAACGCCGTCTCTAGCGGTTTTCCGTTCCAATACGGTTGTGCATTGAAACCGCTTTTCAAAGAATTTTTGATGGCGAGTTTTTTGCCGTTGGGCAATTGGATCACCGCTTTTTTGAAGTAGGGAAGAGAGGTTACTAAATTCCCATCTCCCGGACAAAAAGGGTACAAACCCAAGGCCGACCAATTGTACCAGGAACTCATTTGTCCGCAATCTTCATTGCCGGAAAGTCCGTCGGGTTGGTTGTGGTATTGGGTAGATAAAATTTGGTGCACCATTTTCGATCCTTTTTCAAACGAGTTGAGCACGTGATAAAAATAGGCCATGTGGTGACTGGGTTCATTTCCGTGGGCGTATTGGCCGATTAAACCGGTGATGTCGGCCTGTTCGCGTCCGTTAGTTTTTGAATCGGTGGTAAACAATTGATCCAAATGTTGAAGCACTTTTTCGTTCCCACCAGCAAGCGAGGTGTATTCACGGTAATGGTGGGGAACAAACATAGAGTATTGCCAGGCATTGGCTTCGGTGTAATGAAAATTCACTTCGGCCGGGTCGAATTGCCGATCGAATTCTGCATTTGATTTTCCTTTGAAAAACAAGGCTTTCGGATCGAAAACATTCATCCAATGGTAGCTGCGTTGCAGGTAGTTGAGGGAGTTTTTTCGGTCTCCGGCGATGTCAGCCATTTTTGCAGTGCACCAATCGTCGTAGGCGTATTCCAACGTTCTCGAAACGTCTTCCGATTCATCTTCAGAGCGTACATAACCGTATTTTCGGTAGGAGGGAAGTCCGAAAACATCGGCATTTCCAGATGCGACCATGGCCTGGGCAGCCAAGCCAACATCCATGGGGATCTTTTGTCGGAAGGCATCCAAAATAACGGGTGCGGCATGGTAGCCGATCATGCATTCGGTTTCGTTTCCTGCCAACTCCCAAACCGGCAATCTACCCGATTGTTGGTAATGATTGAGAAAGGTTTGGATGAAATCTTCGCTGCGTTCAGGTTGAAGCAAATTGAGCAACGGGTGGGTGGCCCGGAACGTATCCCAAAGTGAAAAAACGGTATATTCGGTGTGTCCAGATTTCGTTTTGTGGATTTTCCCATCCACACCTCGGTATTCTCCATTCACATCGGAATAGGTATTTGGATTGAGGAAAGAATGGTACAAAGCGGTGTAAAAAATGGTGCGCTTGGTTGGGTCTTTTTCTTCAATCATTACTTTGGAGAGTTCCTTTTCCCAAATTTGAGAGGCGGTAGATTTGGCCAGTTCGAAATTCCAATGCGGAAGTTCTTGCTGAAGATTAAGTTGGGAATTAGCGATGGAAGTGAAAGAGGCCCCTACTTTAACCAAAACCGATGGTTGTTTGAATTTGAGTCGGAAAGAGGTGTTTTTTAGGATGGAATTTTGATTTTTAGGGAAGATTTTTGAAGAACCTTCGTACACCAATTCGTAGGGTTGATTGAATTCGATGGTGAAATAAAAATGTTGTTCATTGGCCCAAGCTTTGGAAATGCGGTGACCAACAATTTTGGTTGGTGATAGAAAGGTGTAAGAAACATCGAGCAATTGGTCGCGGTGTTGTAAATCGAAACTGAGGTAAGGGGTTTCGTTTTGTGGGAATTGATAGGAATGGAATCCGCTTCGGGTGGTGGTGGTGAGTTGGGTTTTGATTTGGTTGTTGAAGGTTACTTCGTAGAAACCTGGCTCGGCGTGTTCGTTGTTTTTTGAAAACGAGGAAGCCAGGTCGTAGGTTTTTGTGGCATTGGGATTTTTGGTGAAAGGCGTGATGAGCAAATCGTTGTAATCTGCTATTCCCGTTCCAGAAAGATGGGTGTGGCTGAAGCCAAAAATGATGGAGTCGGAGTAATGGTATCCCGAACATCCATCCCAACCATCCAAACGCGTGTCGGGCGAAAGCTGCACCATGCCAAACGGAAGCGATGCGCCCGGATAAGTATGTCCGTGGCCACCCGTTCCGATGAACGGATTAACCGATTGAACGAGCGGCTGATTTTTTGATGTTGCAAAAAATACGGCGAGCACTCCTATGAATGATGCGAGGTTTCTCATTTTTTGGTATTGGGGTTGAGGGGGCGAATTTCAAAATCGACCGGTAAAAAGTTAGGAGACGTATTGGCGAGGTACCAAATGGCTTCAGCCACATCTTTGGGGTCGAGCATGTTGTCGTTGGCGGTAATGCCATCTACTTCATCAAAGAAATTGGTTTTTACCGAACCGGGATAAACGGCGGTAACTTTTATTCCATCGGTTCTTAACTCGGCATACAACGAATGCGAAATGCCTTTAACGGCATGTTTGGTAGCGGCATAGCCGGATCCGTTGACGATTCCGTTTAATCCAGCAATGGAAGAAATGTTGATGATGTGTCCGGATTGATTTTTTTTCATGGCTGGAACCACCTCTCGGGTTACGTACATGAGACCGTGAACATTGACTTGGAACATGCCTTCCCATTTCTCAATGGGCAACTCGGTAATGCTTCCGAAGGTTCCGAAACCAGCGTTGTTCAATAATACATCTGCTTTTCCTCTTGAATACTCCAATGCGGCTGCTACAGCTTTTTGAACCGAGGCATAGGAGGAAATTTCACAAGGAATGAATTTGAAATGAGGGTGATTTATTTCCGGATTGGTTCTTCCTAAGCCGATCACCGACCAATGATTCGAAATGAATTTCTTTACCGTTTCTAGGCCAATGCCTTTACTTACTCCCGTGATGATGATCGTTTTTTGTTCCATGCTTCAAAATTCGCAAATTTTGATAATCAGGTTGTAAAATTTTTTAAAAAATTTGGTGTGTTGACAAATGTTTGTAACTTTGTGGAAGTTAGACTGATTGTAAACCATCAACTATGTTCAAAAAATCACTTTCCAAAAGTTTAATCGCTTTTGGTTTTCTTTCTGCAGTATTATCTTCAGAAGTTGCTTTTTCCCAAGCGTTAAACAAAAAGACAGCTTCTGATAAAGCTGAAAATGCCAATTTCCCAGATCGTAAAAAAGATCAGTGGGCGGTAGGTCTTCACGTTGGTAACCTAAATGTTACCGGTGATGTGAAATCTAAAAATCCTTCTTTGGGTTATGCTTTAGATGTTCGCAAATCCTTCGGTCACACTTTTTCACTTCGTGGTTATGCACTTTTTGGAAATGCTACGGGTCGTGATTTAAGAACAACCGGTTCCATTCGTACTTTGTATAAAACAAATCCTGCGTTAACCAAGTACATTGCGGCTAACCGTTTGTTTGTTTATAACTACAAAACCAATATCAAAGATTTCTCTTTGCAAGGTGTGGTATCCATGAACAATTTGAACTTCTACCGCAAAAACAGCAAGTGGAATTTGTACATGTTTGCCGGTATCGGTGCCATGACTTACAACACTAGCGTTGATGCTTTGGATGCTGCTGGAAACATTTATGATTTCTCTGGAGTTGATTTTGATAAATTGTCTCAAAAAGAAATCAAGAGCAAATTGTCTGATATTTTTGATGGTAACTACGAATCAGAAGGACCAAGCTTTACCAGAGATTACAACGATATCAAATGGAATGTTACCGCACGTCTAGGTTCTGGTGTTCAATACAAATTGGGTAAAAATTATGCAGTTGGTTTGGAATATTCTTTCTCTAGAACTTCTGATGATTACCTTGATACCCGTGCATTTACTTCAGCACCTGACAACACGCTAACCAATACCAAAGATTTCGATAACTATTCCTTCGTTAACGCAACATTTGAATACCGTCTTGGTAAAGCTCAAACTTCACTTTGGTGGGAAAATCCTTTGGAGCCAGCCTACAAAGAACTAGCTGAAAGCAAAGAAAAAATTAAGAACATTACAGCTGACGATGATAAAGATGGTGTGCCTAACTACGTAGATCAGGAGCCAAACACACCTGCTGATGCTCAAGTTGATTCAAAAGGGATGTCTTTAGACTCTGATAAAGATGGTGTGCCGAATCACTTGGATGCAGAACCATTCTCTCCAGATCCTAAAAACGTAAACGAGAAAGGTGAAAGCGTTAATAAATTAGTAGTTGATAAAAATGCCCCAGTTGATACCAACAACCTTTTAGATCCACGTAATCCAAAATCAATTTATTACGGTGCTGGAAACGGTGGTGATGATAATTATGATGAAGGTGATGAAGGTGATAATGCTGGCGACAATGCTGGAGGCGATAATGCTGGCGGTAACAACAATGGTGGAAATGGTAAAGGTGGTAAAGGTGGCTTCGGAAAAGGAACAGTTTGTAACCCAACCAATCTTCCAATGGTTCACTTCGATTTGAATCGTTATTACATCAAACCAGAATTCAATGCAGCTTTGCACGAAGTAGCTATGATGATGATTGCTTGCCCAAGCATCAAATTGGTAGTAACCGGTCATACCGACAATCGTGAAAATGCTGAATACAACAAGAAATTGTCTTACAACCGCGCTACCAAAGTAACCGATTACATCGTTTCTAAATACGGAATCAATGCCGATCGTTTCATGGTGAAGTTCGATGGTGAGTCAGCACCAATGGTTCCTGGATTACCAGATTCTTGGTCTCCAAAATACGATTTCCGTCAATACTTGAATCGTCGTGTTGAGTTCCGCATCGCTAAACCAGGTGAAACTGGTTCTGCTAAACCTGCGGCTCCAAACAAAATGAATGCTGGTAAAGATTTTTAATCGATCATTCCCATAATAAAAAAGGGGTTGACATTTGTCAACCCCTTTTTTATTGCTTATCCTAATCGTTTGATGGTTGCAAGGTGATGGGTGTATTGTTGGGTTTCTCTGTTGAAAATTCCTTGCTGGTCCAATAAATCTATTTTTACCCAACCTGAAGCATGAACGATCTCATGGTTTTCTAAGCAGATTCCAACGTGAGTGATTTTTCCTTCCTTGTTGGAGAAAAAAGCTAAATCTCCAGGAATGGCTTCATTGGCGAAATGCACCGTTTTTCCCATCTCTACTTGTTGATACGCATCTCGGGGCAGCGGAATTCCCAAAACCCGAAATGCTGTTTGAACAAATCCGCTGCAATCGGTTCCGAAAGTAGATTTTCCGCCCCACAAATAAGGAACCCCTAAGAATTGATTGATCGACCAATCCAAACCAAGTGTGGCATCGCTTCCGAATTCAGATTGTGCTCCAAATGGTAGCGTGATTCCACCTTCAGGGAACTCCACCAATTGATGTGCAAGGATATGGTAAGAAAGGTTCAATGGTTCAGGTTGGAAATGTAATAATTTCTTTTCCATAAATCCTTCATAACCATCAAATTTCAATTTTGCCCTTACCCAATTTCCATGTTCTTCTAAAATTTCTAGACCCTCACCGAATAAAACCTGATTAACCATTTCTGATTTATCACTCTTTTCTTTACGAAGGGGAGCGCATGCGACTCGGCATCTCCAAGTTTCAATTTCTTCCATTTTGCTGTATCTTTGAAGGGTATGAATGAAATCTTAAAGGTAACGGATTTATCGGTTTCTCACGAAGGAATGAACATCCTTAAAGGCGTGAATTTTTCTTTGAATAAAGGGGAGTTTTCATACCTCATTGGTAAAACCGGCAGCGGGAAATCTACCATGATGCGCAGTTTTTACGCCGATCATGACATTGATTCGGGTTCGGTAGAAATTTGTGGATTCCATCTTCCTGGGTTGCCGAAAAAGGATATTCCCCATTTAAGAAGGAAAATTGGAATCGTTTTTCAAGATTTTCAATTGTTATTCGATCGAACCGTGAAAGCTAATTTGTTGTTCGTTTTGGAGGCAACAGGTTGGGAAGATCAATCGTTGATGGAAACCCGAATGAATGAGGTTCTTGAATTGGTTAACTTACCGCATATCCTCGATAAATCTCCGCATCAATTGTCGGGTGGTGAGCAACAACGTTTGGCCATTGCCCGCGCTCTTTTGAATCATCCTGAAATCATTCTAGCCGATGAGCCAACTGGAAACTTGGATCCCGATACTTCTTTAGAAATTATCCAATTGTTCAAAGACATTGCCGCAAAAGGTACCGCAGTTTTATTGGCAACCCACGATTATTACATCATCGAAAAACATCCGGCTCGCTTGTTTAAGGTTGAAGACGCTCAACTTTTTGATTTAGGTCAAATACTTTTTGAGTAATAACCTTTTCTGACCGAGCAATAAACCAAATAGTGGATGATAACCCTCCGAAGTTTCTTCGGTAAAAAGGCTTGAATTTTCAACGCCATGGGTTCAAACCAAACTGGAATGCTACTTTTTATTCCGTATAACGCCAAGTTTGGGTGTTTTTTTTGGATCATTCTTAAGCCAGTTTTTCCAAAATCTTGCAGTTGTTTTAAGGCCGTTTCCAGTGTTTTGAATTCCATCGATTTCGCACGTAAATCATTGGTCTTGAAAAAAGGTGCATGATGGTTTTTGGCCCGAATTGCAAATTCTAAATCTTCTCCCCCGTAAGTTGTAAACTGCTCGTCGAATCCGTTTAAATGTTGAAAAAGTGGACGTGGAATTGCACAAATTCCGGTCGTGAATGATTCAAAAGTAATGATTCCTTCTTTTGATTTATTTACTCCACGGGTTGAACAATAGTCTACCCATGGATTGTGGTCTTTGTTTTCGTATCGAATGCTGCCAACATAAAGGTGAGTATTGGAGGGATTTTGAAAAAAGGAATCAATGTTTCCCGTAAACTCCAAATCGGAATCCATAAAAATGATCCAGTCCCAATCCAGTTGTTTTGCCAAATTTCGGGTAGCTGCTCTTCCGCGATTGGAAAAATTAGGGTGATGTAGGAACGAATAATGGTTTTGTTGAAGCCATTCTAACGTGCCATCGGTCGATCCATCCACGCCCACCACGAAAGGCACGGATTGAGGCAAAATGGAGTCGATGGCTTTCTTTAATTCCTCCAAATTGTTGAACGATGGAAGGAAAAAACCGACCTTCATGGTATCCATGCTTGAATTGTTTTCCATTGTTCTTCCCATGTCCAAATATACCTTGCAATTTGACAGGCGTCAACCCGTTCTTCGTATGCTTTTTTATCTTCTTGAATGAGCTTCAATAAATTCGGAAGGTTTTCATTTTCAAGCCATCCAACCCGATGTTGGTCCATCATCTCTCGATACGTAGGGGTTGCAGCCGTAATGACGGGTACGCCCATGGAAACGTAATCAAAAAATTTATTGGCCAAACTGAACTCGTAGCTCTTGCTTTCCTGCCAGTCTAAGCCGTTGTATCCAACTTTGGCTTGTTTCGTTGCATGGTTCAATTCTGATTTAGACAGCATTCCGAGCCACTTGATTCGATGTTGGTAATGCAGCGTTTTGCTCCATGACTTCATCGATTCTTCTTCATCTCCTTTTCCGGCGATCCACACTTCCCATTCCGGAGCATGTTCAAGGGCTGCGATGAGTTCACGAACTCGTCGCCCATGGTTGATCGCGCCTTGGTACATGATGATGCATTGTTTCTCTTTTTGTGGCTCGAATGAAGTTGCGTTTGGCATGTTCATCACTACCTGAAAAGTTCTTCCTGTTTTTTGGGATAAAGCTAGGGCAATGGGGTTGGAAACCGTTAGGCACACGTCACTAGTTCGAGCTCCTCGGTTTTCCAATTGGTTCCAAATCCATTTTTTTAATCTTTTACCGTGTAATTCTGGCACTTCGGCAAACCATTCATGGCTGTCGTACACCAAGAAAAACGATTTCCATCGTTTCACGAGGCTGGCCGCCCACAACGTATCGGGGTCGCAAGCCCAAACCAAGGTGGGCGGATTCTTTCTTAATTTTTGAATGATGTTGATTCCCAGCATGAGATAAAAAAACGGACCACTTCGAACCGTCATCTCCCATCTCAAATCTCCCGTTTCGAATGCTCCCAAGTGGCGTTTAACCCCACAAATCTGCACACTATAACCCATTTGGGTGAGCGATTCCTTCACTTTTTGTGCCCTTTGATCAAAAATCGGGTCGGAAGAAACAAGGATTAGCGCTGTTTTATCGACGTTCATAGGCATCTTCTTCCAATTCTACAATCAATTCTTCCAATAGCAATTCTTCGAGAATGGCATGGAGTTCATTTTTGCTGCAATTCCATTTCTCCAACAATTCCGATTTTCCCCAAATGCGTTGTTTGGTAAAATCTTTCCAAATCGCTTTTTTTAATTCATCTATAGAAAGATTTTCCGTTTGTTTCTTTTTTCGGCAAACATCGCAATGCCCGCAAGGAGGAGCAATTTCTCCGAAGTATTGCAATAAAAGAGCAGTTCGGCATTCATTTTCTTCCTTGCAAAAAGATAGGAAGGTGGTCCATTGTTTCGAAACAGACGCTTCCCATTTTTTTAATTCCAAATAGGGTTGAACATCCAATTTGGTTTTTCGCGGGGTTAAAACCTCAATCCATGGCTCATCCGTACCTGCTTGGTAATCGAACAGTTGAAGTTGATGAAGAGCTTGGAGACCTTGTACGATTTTTTCTTTTGGCTGTTGGGTAAAACTGCTAATTCGGTCGAGGTCGATCCTGGAATAACCGTGAAACAAGTTGCCATCCATGCGAACCAAGGCCTGCGCTAACCACCCCCACTGCGAATTTTCCAATTGAAAAGCATACAAATGGGTGGGTTCCGCAATGGCTTTGATGCGGTCTGGTCGCACCGTTTCCGAATCGTAAACCAACATGCCCATTTGATGCAAGGCCTTCAGCGCAACCACCGTTTTTACCGGTTGAAGATGAAAAGAATGGCAGAAATTGCGCAGAGAAAGCGAGAAATGTTGTTCGGGCAGATCGCCAAGGGCAATTTGAAAATGATTGCAAAGTTTGTTGTAAACCTCCTCAATGGCATCCAACTCAAGAAAACTTTGTTGAAGTTTATCACTTTGAATTTTCTCATCCAAATCGTCGAAAAGTACCACCGAATAAGAACGTTCTCCATCCCGGCCTGCACGTCCGGCTTCTTGAAAATACGCTTCCGGAGAGGCCGGTAAATCGTAATGCACCACCAATCGAACATCGGGTTTGTCGATTCCCATTCCAAAGGCGTTCGTTGCCACCATCGTCCGAAATTTATTTTGAATCCAATCTTCCTGAATCTTTTCTCGATCCTTGGCTTTCAAACCTGCGTGATAGAATCCTGCGGAAAAATGGTTGTGATTGAGAAAACGTGCTACCTCCTCGGCATGGGCTCGGGTGTTCACAAAAACAATGGTAGAGAACGACTTGAAAGGTTGAAGCACTTCCACCAATAACGCAAATTTATTGGCCCCTTTGCGCACATTATAACTCAAATTGTCTCGAACAAACGACTGTTTGAAAAGGGTTGGTTTGTGCAGATTCAGTTGAATAGAAATGTCTTCCACCACCTTTTCGGTGGCTGTAGCGGTTACCGCCAAACAAGGAGTTTGAGGAATTAATTCCCTGATTTTTGCAATTTGGCGGTACTCTGGACGAAATTGGTGTCCCCATTGGGAAATGCAATGGGCTTCATCAATGGCCAACAACCCTACGTTCATTTGCTTCAATCGTTCCTGAAACAACGGTTGTTGGAGTCGCTCTGGAGAAATGTACAGAAATTTCGTTCCTCCAAAAATGCAATTGTCCAGAATAACGTCTTGTTCATGAAACGATTGATGGCCGGAAAGGTAATAGGCAGGAATTCCCTTTTGTTTTAGGTTTTCGACTTGATCTTGCATCAATGCCACGAGTGGAGAAACAACGATGGTGATCCCGTCCAACACCATTCCGGGCACTTGAAAGCAAATGGATTTTCCTCCGCCGGTTGGAAGAAGGGCCAATGTATCGCCTTTCATCGCAGCTTGAATGATCTCCTCCTGCAACGGTCGAAAGGCGTCGAAACCCCAATACTTTTTTAATACCGCAAGCGGAGTCGGACGTATTCTCATCCCATTTGAGCTTCGATCGATTGAATAAAAGAATGGATGATTTTGATGTGCAATTCTTGCGCACGGTCGGCAAAGGGGGTTGTTGGTGCGCAAATTTCAGCATCGCACAGCCCCCGCATTTTGCCCCCATCTTTTCCGGTTAATCCCACCACTTTAATTCCCATTTCTTTGGCTACTTTGATGGCCTCCAAAACATTTCCAGAGTTTCCGCTGGTAGAAATCCCCAACAAAACGTCTCCGGGTTTTCCTAAAGCCTCCAAATAACGCGAGAAGATAAACGAATAACCGTAATCGTTCCCAACGCAAGAAATATGCGATGGATCGGAAATGCTCACGGCCGCCAAGGCACGTCGGTTTTCCCGAAATCTGCCCGAAAGTTCTTCGGCAAAGTGCATGGCATCGCACATCGATCCTCCATTCCCACACGAAATAATTTTCCCCCCGTTCTTCAAACATGCCACCATCAATTCCACGGCGTGATCAAACGCTTGGGCTTGGTCTTCTTTTTCAAGAAAAGAAGCCAACACTTGTTGAGCTTCATGAATATTTTGATGGAGAATTTCGGATGGTTTCATACTTCAAAAATAAGGATTAGACGGATTGATAGGCGCGTTGCCACAACCAAAAATCGAGGACCGTTAACGCCGTCATCGCATCAACAATGGGTACTGCTCTCGGCAACACGCAAGGATCGTGTCTCCCTTTGGCTTGCAATTCCGTGGACTCGCCTTGAGCATTGATGGTATTTTGGGCGATGGAAATTGTTGAAGTGGGTTTGAAGGCCACCCGAAACCAAACGGGCATTCCGTTGCTGATGCCACCCAAAACCCCACCGCTGTGATTGGTAGAGGTGACCGCTTTACCGTTGCTCAAACGTTCAAAAGCGTCGTTATTTTGACTTCCGAATCGTTGAGTGGAGGCGAATCCATCGCCCATCTCAAATCCTTTGGTGGCGTTGATGGACATCATGGCATAGGCCATTTGGGCTTCAAAACGGTGAAAAACAGGATTCCCTAACCCAGCTGGAAGTCCTTGAACCATCGTGGTAATGATTCCTCCGACCGAATCGCCTTTTTCTTTGGTTTCAAGAATGAAATCTTGCATTTTTTGAGATGTTTCGGGATGAGGGCACCGAATTGGGCTTTGGTCGATGGTATTTCGGTTGAACCATTCGGTTGAAAAGGGAACGGAAAGGTGATGAATGGAAGAAACGTAACTGGAAATTTGGATGCCTTGTTGAGCAAGGAATTGTTGGGCCAAAGCACCGGCAGCTACCCGCGCAACCGTCTCTCTCGCCGAACTTCTACCCCCTCCGCGCGGATCCCGAATTCCATATTTCGCTTGATACGTAAAATCGGCATGGCCCGGCCGGTAAGCACGTTCCATTTCTTCGTAGTCGGTTGGCCGTTGGTCCCGATTCCGGATGATCATCGCTATGGGCGCTCCTGTGGTCTTTCCTTGAAAAATTCCAGAAAGCACTTCCACCTCATCGCTTTCATTTCGCGCGGTGGTAAAGGCCGATTGACCGGGTTTTCTTCGAGCCATTTCCCGATGAAATTCATCCCAATTTATTTCAAATTGAGAGGGAAAACCATCCAACACCACGCCGATGGCTGGTCCGTGGGATTCGCCAAAAGTGGTGATTTTTAAAAGATGTCCGAAACTATTTGCGTCACTCATGAATCTGGAAAAATTTTACCGGGATTAAGGATTCCCTTGGGGTCGAACTGATATTTGATGGAACGCATGAGGTTCAATTCCGTTTCCGAAAAAACAATGGGGAGGTAGTTTTTTTGAACGTAACCGATTCCATGTTCGCCCGAAATGGTTCCTCCCATTTCTTTCACGGCTTGGAACAATTCTGAAATGCCCTTCATGACGGTTGTTTGCCACGCATCGTCAGATAAATTTCCTCGAATGATGTTCACGTGCAAATTCCCATCGCCAACGTGTCCGTAACAAACCGATTCAAATCCGTATTTTTTGCCAATTTCTTTGACGGTTTTCAGCAAAATTGGCATTTGAAATCGCGGGACCACGGTGTCTTCTTCCTTGTAAACGGAATTGGCTTTTACCGCATGAGCAACGTTTCGGCGAATTTTCCAGAGTTGTTCTTTTTGATGGGAGGCATCGGCCATGAGAATTTCGCCGATGGGGTATTTTTCGCAAACGGCCGCAACCGTTTCGGCATCTTGATAAAGGACTTCCAAATGGCGGCCATCCAACTCAATCAACAAATGAGCTTGGATGTTGGACGGAATGTTGAGTGTTTCGCCCAAATATTCGGCCGACCATTCGATGGCGTTTCGCTCCATGAACTCCAAGGCCGAAGGCGTAATTCCAGCTTTGAAAATGTCGGAAACGGCCGAACACGCATCTTCCATATTTTCGAAAGGAACCAACAACAACAAATCGTGTAGCGGTTTTGGAATGAGTTTCAAATGGATTTTGGTGATGATTCCCAAGGTTCCTTCACTGCCAATGAACAGCTGAGTAAGGTTGTAACCGGTAGAATTTTTCAACGTTCGGGCGCCGGTTTGAATGATTTTTCCATCGGCCAAGACCACTTCCAATCCCAAAACATAATCTTTGGTAACGCCGTATTTCACAGCTCGAGGTCCTCCAGCATTTTCAGCCAAATTCCCGCCCAAAAAACAAGAACCTTTGGAAGATGGATCGGGCGGATAAAAAAGGTCAACGGCTTCTACCGCATCCCGAAGGTTTTGGTTGATGACTCCTGGACCAACGGTGACTTGTAAATTATCGGTGTCGATTTCAATGGAATCGAGCAAATGGGTGAGAAGTACCACGCCCTGATGAATGGGAAGTGCTCCGCCCGAAAGTCCAGTGCCGCCACCCCGAACCGTCAAAGGAATTCCCTCTTGGTGGCAATAGGCGGAAATTTTTGCGACTTCTTCCGTAGTTTTGGGAGCAAGCGCTAGGGAAGGAGGGAAGCAAAAATCTTCGGTTTCATCCGATCCCAATCGTTCCAATTGCTCCAAATCGCAAATGGTTTGTTCGGGCAAAAGTAGACTTTTTAAAACGTCGAAATTCTTTTCATTCATGTGGAATAAAGGTAAAACCGAAATGCCAAAATTAACGTTATGAAAGCATGAAAAATCAAAAAACAGAGTCGGAGTGGAGAGAAATTTTAGATCCTGAAGCGTATCGAATTTTGAGAGAGAAAGGAACGGAAAGAGCGTTCACCGGAAAATATTGGGACACGAAAACCGAGGGGTTGTTTGTTTGCGCAGGTTGCGGAGAGGAATTGTTTGAGGGCGCAAACAAATTCGACAGCGGATGCGGATGGCCTTCGTTCACGGCACCAAAGTCTAAAGAAGTTATCCAAAGCGAAATGGATACCAGCTTCGGAATGATTCGGGAAGAAGTGATGTGCCAAAGTTGTGGCGGACATTTGGGTCATGTTTTCAACGATGGTCCGGCTCCAACCGGATTGCGATATTGCATCAATTCAGGTGCTATTCACTTAAAAGAATAGTACTTTTGTTGCATGTCGGTTAAACTTACCCAATATTCCCATGGCGCTGGCTGTGGATGTAAAATCGCTCCAGCAGTGTTGGATCGAATCCTTCACCAATCCAGAAGCCAATCTCATTTCCCTAATTTACTGGTTGGCAATGCCAGCAACGACGATGCGGCGGTTTATGCGATCAACGAAGAAGATTGCGTGATTTCCACCACCGATTTTTTCATGCCGATTGTAGATGATCCGTTCACTTTCGGGAAAATCGCTGCGGTCAATGCCATTTCTGATGTGTATGCCATGGGCGGAACTCCCACCATGGCCATCGCCATTTTGGGTTGGCCCATGGATAAATTGGAGCCAGAAATTGCCGGCTTGGTGCTCGATGGAGGCAAAGCCGCCTGTGCAGAAGCCGGAATTCCTTTAGCGGGCGGACACAGCATCGATTGTCCCGAGCCCATTTTTGGATTAGCCGTTACAGGAATGGTGAAACGCAAACACCTCAAGCAAAACAACACCGCCCGCAACGGCGACCTCCTGTATCTTACCAAACCTTTGGGAGTAGGAATCATCACCACCGCTCAGAAAAAAGGAATTGTTACCGAAGAAGATGTGCAAATGGCCATTCATTCCATGACCACCTTGAATAAAATCGGTGCCCTTTTGGGACCGATTCAAGAGGTTCACGCATTGACCGACGTTACCGGTTTTGGTTTGTTGGGGCACGCGCTAGAAATGGCCAAAGGAAGCGGCTTAACGGCTGTTATTGAAAAGAGCAAGGTGCCTAGTTTGCCGTGTGTTCCCACGTACCTGGAGCAAAAAGCCGTTCCTGGTGGAACCCAACGAAACTGGAAAAGCTACGGACACGATATTCAACTTTCGCAGGAAGAAGATTACCTGCTTTTGGCCGATCCTCAAACCAGCGGCGGATTGTTGGTTGCCGTGGATCCATCTTTCCAAAATCAGTTTGAATCGCTCATGTCCGAAAACGGACTTTCTTTAACCCCCATTGGGAAAATGGAGGAAAAATCAAAGGTGTTTGTAAAAATAGAGGATTAAAAATGCGAATCATCATCACAGGAGTAACCGGAATGATTGGGGAAGGGGTTTTGTTGGAATGTTTAAAGGATGAAAGAGTTACCGAAGTGTTAGCGGTAAGTCGCAAATCCAGCGGGCACACCCACCCGAAATTGACGGAATATTTGGTGGCTGATTTTTTAGATTTGAATGAAAATGATCCATTTTTACAGGATTATGATGCTTGTTTTTTTTGTGCAGGAGTGAGTTCCGTTGGTATGAAAGAAATGGATTATTACCGAAATACTTACGAAACGACCCTCGCTTTCGCTCGAGCCATTTCACCCAAAGAAAAATGTTCGTTCATGTACGTCAGTGGCGTTGGTACCGACAGCTCGGAAGCGGGTTCACTAAATTGGGCGAGGGTAAAAGGAAAAACCGAAAACGAACTGATTGCCATGCCGTTTAAAGCTGCTTTTGGCTATCGAATTGGAGCGGTGGTGCCAGCCGACGGACAAAAGTTTGTTTTATCGTATTACCGCCGACTGAAGTGGATCATTCCCATTTTTAAGAAACTGTTCCCGAAATCTTTTTCAACCGCAAGGGAAATTGCATCGAGCATGATGTATTTCGCTCAGCATGGAAATGCTCATCCGATCATTCACATCAAAGATATTCGGAAGGTTGCAACGCTCACGTAAGCCGATTGATCATCATTTCTCCCAGTGAATCATTCGTAGCTTTCCCCGAAAATCCATTCGAGAAGAAACCTTCCATCCGAATTCCCGACCCAATGCCAAGGTTTCTTCGGCAAAAAGTGGATTGATTTCACAGAAGAGCTGTTTGGCCGAAGCATCTTGAGAAAAACAATCCATCAAACGTTGGTAAAATAGGAGTGGATCCTCCACAAACAAAGCCAAGTGAGGCTCGTGGTCTAAAACATGGTTTTCCATTTGTTGTTTCTCTGCCAACCCCACGTAAGGAGGATTGGAAATCCAAGTTTCAAATCCGGTAGGTGGCGTTTCATTCAAAAGATCCGTTTGGAAAAATTGAACAGAAAGCCCTAAATCGTTACGGTTTTTTTTGGCTACTTCCAGGGCTTTTTCTGAAACATCCAGCGCACCAACGGTTGCTTTGGTAAAAAAATGAGCCATCGCCAACGCAATGCAACCGCTTCCTGTACACAAATCCAAGAACGATGAACTCGGTTTTTCGGAGGCCCATTGAACCAATTCCCAGGTCTCGGGCCGCGGAATAAGAACGGAGGAATTAACGCGAATGCGCAGCGGCCCAAACCATTCGTACCCCAAAACATACTGAACGGGTATTCCATTCGCAAGTTGCTGAAGTTCATGGATGTAAGTGTTCCATTCTGATTCGTGTTCTCCAATCCAAAACGCCAAAGAACGTCCGGTACGCTCCACTAAAAACTTGCCTAGAATGGCTTTTGCCTCTTCCGGAGCGTACGTTTGTTGCAGTTGTTGGTACCAAAAATTGAATGGGAGCATGCTTCAAAGATACTTCTCCCCAAGGTGAACCCGTATCTTTGGAAAGTGAATCATGCCGAGTTTATGCGCAGGGCTTTGGAAATTGCCCAAAAAGGTGACGGACTTACCGGAAGCAATCCTTTGGTGGGTTGTGTGATGGTTCACGAAGGGGCCATTGTTTCGGAAGGTTATCACCACGAATTCGGTGGGCCCCATGCCGAGGTGGAAGCCGTTCGTCGTTTGCCTCACCACCTCGATGCGCGCGATATTACCGTTTATGTAACCCTTGAACCTTGCGCGCATTTCGGGAAAACACCTCCTTGCGCCGAGCTGTTGCGCGATCGTGGATTCAAAAAGGTAGTGGTAGCTACCCTCGATCCCAATCCGCTGGTGGCAGGAAAAGGAATTCGCATTTTGCAGGAGGCTGGGGTGGAAGTGGAATTAGGTGTGTTGAAAGAAGAAGCTCAACGTCAAAATCGACGATTTTGGGTGAATCAAACGGAAAAGCGGGCCTACCTATTGGCCAAATGGGCCGAATCGGTCAACGGTTGGATGGGCGTTAACCAAGGAAAATCGGTGGCCATTTCTGGATCGGAGGCAAAGCCGTTTGTTCATCAACTTCGGGCCAAATACCCTGCCATCATGGTTGGGGTGCAAACCTGGGAAAACGATCGGCCGCAGCTAAATACCCGCTTGGTCGAAGGCCCGAGTCCGGCCATTTGGGTGATCGATCCTCAGTTTCGAGGACATTATCCTGAAGGGAAAGACCTGCAGATCTTTACGAAGAAAAAGGTAGAAGATGCTCGAGCAGTGGTGTTGGAAGATTTCTCTCCCCGTGCCATGCTCGAAGAATTGTGGGAACGGAAGTTCACATCGGTTTTGTTGGAAGGCGGAAAACGAACCTTGGAACAATTTTGGGAAGCCGGAATGGTGGATGAAATAGCACAAATCATTTCTCCCTTGGCTTTGTCGGTTGGTGCAGATCATGTGGCGGCCCCAACCATCGATTTTACGCCAAGCGAGGTGCATTATTTGGGAGCAGATACGTTAAAATGCTGGAAAAGATGATGTTGATTGCTTCCTTGATTTTTAATTTGCTGGTGTTTTTGTTTTTTCGGTTGGCACCGATCAGCAACGAAGAACGCCCAGCGGTGATCGCAATCAATTACATTGCAGCCTTCTCTTGGGCGTTTTTTTCCATGCCAACTGCCGCAAACTCGTTAACCGATTTGGGACCTTGGTTGCCCTACGCCTTGGGTTTGGGAGTTTTATTCATCGCTACCTTCATTGGAATTTCGAAAAGTGTTTCGGAAAACGGAATGGGAATCACAGCCACTGCCGGAAAAATGTCGCTGGTTATTCCCATGCTGGTGATGGCTTTGGCAACTTCCCAAGGCATGCACGTTTTGCAATGGTTGGCATTAGCGTTGGCGTTGGGTGGGATTTTTCTTCAATCGGGCAGGGCGGAAGGAGAGAAGAAATTGAATCTGCTGTTGTTGATGGCTGTATTTGTAGGAAGTGGAATCATTGATTCGGTTTTTTCTTGGGTGAGCCACCACGGAATGGGTTCGGAAATGAACGCCTTTTTCAATGCGGTGATTTTCGGGTTAGCCGGGGTGCTTGGATTGATTTTATTGGCGGCACGCCGCCCCCAGATTCGTTGGGGAAAGGCCGTTCTTTTGGGCGGTATTTTGGGAAGCATTAACTTCGGTTCGGTGTTTTACTATTTGAACTCCTTGAATCCGAAGTTGAGCGGGTTTTCTACCGCAACGGCTTTGGGCATGAACAACATGGGACAAGTAGTGGGAGCTGCGTTGTTGGGATTTTTCTTCTTCAAGGAACCCCTGCATCCTCGTCAAATTGCCGGTTTAGTTTGTTGTTTGCTGGCTTTACTTTTATTGGGGTATGTTGGAGGAGTATAAAACCATCGGAAGTTCGGTTGAGTCGGAGTTGCGGGAATTGGGCAGCCGCTTCCTAACTTTCCTTTTCCCTATTTCCGATGCGGCTGAATTTCAATCCATCTTAAAATCGTTTAAAACAACCTATTACGATGCATCTCACCATTGCTCGGCCTACCGCCTCGCTACCGATCCCGTAATCGAAAAATCGAGCGACGACGGTGAACCCGGAGGAACGGCCGGATTGCCGATGCTGAATGCACTTCGTTCGGCCGAGTTATTCCAAGTGGGTGCCGTGGTGGTTCGTTATTTCGGAGGAACGAAATTAGGCACCCGCGGATTGATCGACGCGTACGGAGGGGCCGTGGTGGAAGCCATTGCCGAGGCTCAATGCATTCACGTGGTGCCTCAACTGGAATGGAGTGTAACCTTGCCGTTCGATCAGCTCGGTTTGCTTCAGCAAAACATGGGGAAAATTGGCGGGCTTTCCATTTCTGGCAACGATTACCATCCCAACGGATTAACCACGCATCTGAAAGGAAAGAAAGACGCCATTGAACAACTAAAAAGTGCGCTGGAGCGCTGGACCATTCATGATTAAGATCAACGTCATTTGGATTGGAAAGAACCACGTTGGATTCCCGGAAAGTGGAGTTCAGGAGTTTGTTACCAAAATTGGTCACATGGCGAAGTTGGAAGTGCGCACCTTGGAGGTGAAAACCAAATCCAAAGATGCCGACGGAATGAAGAAAGAAGAAGCCGAACGTTTATTGCCCCTGTTAGACGATAAGATGCAGGTGATTTTATTGGATGAGCGGGGGCAACAACCCGATTCCATTCAGTTTGCAAAGAAATTGGAGCAATGGGTAGATTCGGGAAAGATTCCCACGTTTGTGATTGGAGGCGCTTACGGATTTCACGAATCGGTTTTGCAAAAATTCCCTCAAAAAATTTCGCTCAGCAACATGGTCATGACGCATCAATTGGCTCGTGTTGTGTTATTGGAGCAAATTTATCGTGCGTTGAATATTTTAAAAGGAACCGAGTACCACAAGTGAATCACCCCAGCGGCCTCCGCCCACGAAATTCCCCTCCTTGGAGGGGGAGGTCAAAGAGCGAATAGCTTGCTGAAATCGGAAGTGAAAAGATGATTTTTAAAGTTCACCGAACACGAAATTCCCCTCCTTGGAGGGGTGTCCGCCAACGGCGGACGGGGAGGTCAAGAGCTGGGTGTCCGCCAACGGCGGACGGGGTGGTCATTGCGCGGATGGCTTGCCGAAATCGGAAGTGAAAGATGTAACTTTAAAGTTCACCGCCCACGAAATTCCCCTCCTTGGAGGGGTGTCCGCCACCGGCGGACGGGGTGGTCAAAGATGAGTTGCCAACGGCGGACGGGGTGGTCAAAGAGCTGGGTGGCCAACGGCGGACGGGGTGGTCAAAGAGCTGGGTGGTCAAAGAGCGGGGTGGTCGGAAAGCATTTTCAGTACTCCCGACATGTTTTTCATGATTTGTACCACCGGAATATGAATCACTTCTAACCCCAAACTTTTTAAATAAGCATCTCGTTTTGCATCGTATTCCACTTTATGATCATGGCTTTTTCCGTCGATTTCAACGACAACATTGCAATTGGAACAATAAAAATCCACAATGTAATTCCCAACTATTTTTTGTCTATCGAAATCAAATCCTTTGAATTTTTTATTTTTAACCTGATTCCAAAATAAAACCTCTGATAAATTTCTGGCTTGCCTAAGTTTTTTAGCTCTTTCTTTGAGATTGGGGTTGTAAGGCAAACTCATGTAGTTTTTCGTGTTTCTTCTACCTCTTTCACCGTTGTTCGACACTCTTTTCTCGGAGGGGGATTTCTCTGTAATAAAGTTTGTGCTCAATGTTTCAGCAATTTTCTTCATGATTTCTGGGTTCAAATTTTGTTTTTTTCTAAGCTATTTAATCATCTCCATCACTCCAGCGGCTTCCGACCCGCGGCTCTCCCTACCGCCGTTTTGCCGTACT